>JAJFID010000285.1 GCA_021775325.1 Rhodospirillales bacterium | reverse complement strand
GTTCAGATGCTTTCAAAACAATGGTATTGCCAGCGGCCAGCGCTGGACCAATCTTGACAGCACTCAGGAACAGTTGCGAATTCCATGGTACGACGGCGGCGACCACGCCCAGCGGCTCACGGTTAGTGAACACAAACATATCCGGTTTATCGATGGGCAGGGTTTCGCCGCTGACTTTATCGGCGCAACCTGCGTAGAAGTGAAAGAACTCGGCAATGTAACCTGCCTGCCAGCGTGTTTCCTTCATCAATTTGCCTGTGTCGATGGATTCAATCCGTCCCAGGTCTTCTGATTTATCGGCAAGGATATCACCCAGACGACGCAGGCAATGGCCGCGTTCCGTCGGACTCATGGTTGCCCATGGACCTTCGTTGAATGCATGGTCGGCTGCACGAACGGCCCGGTCAACATCATCGCCGGTTGCCTCTGGTACCCGTGACCAGATTTCACCTGTGGCAGGATTGATACTGTCGAAGGTTCCACCGTCGGCGGCGTCAACCCACTCTCCGTCAATCAGCATCTGATAGTTTTGAACGTCAGCCATTGTTATGGCCCTCCTCATTCTGTCTAGTCGTATTTTTCATTGTTCGATTTTTGCGGCTTCTTCCATCAGGATAGGAATCGCCAGATTGCATGAATGGATACCCATCACGGTGGTCAACTGAATAGTCTCCAGAATTTCCGCCTGAGTAGCCCCGGCCTTGAGGGCATTCTGGATATGTCGCCGAACACCCGGTCCATACAGGTGGGTCGTCGCTGCATTGATGGCGATGAGGATCAGTTCTTTGACTTTGGCAGGCAGAGGACCTTCGCGGTGCGGAACACTGCGGAATGCGAGGTACGCCTCCAGGAACTCAGGATCGAGTTCGTGGAATTGATCCCAAAGCGGGTTCCAGTCCCCTTTTGTCCGATGGTCCGCCGTGTGTGGATATGATTTATCTTCCCTGTCTGTCACGGCTTATCCTCCTCTGTGTTTGAAGCTGTCGCGGCGGAAGCTGTAAAGCGCTGTGGGGTCTACGGCCACATCCACCACTGCCGGTTTGCCGCATTCGAGCGCAGCCCGGATGGCTTCGCCAACCTCTGTGATCCGTTCGACCCGAAATCCGGCGGCACCATACAGTTCGGCGGCCTTGTCAAAAGGAGGGCTGCTGACGTCGGCACCAATGTAACGGCCCTGGAAAAAGTCACGCTGATAGGCTTTTTCCGCACCCCAGCACTGGTTGTTCATGACAACGGTGACTGTGTTGATACTATGATCTACGGCGGTGCTGAGTTCGGAAATGGTCATGCCAAACCCGCCGTCGCCCATAAGGCTGACAACCGGGCGTTCCGGACGGGCAACCTTGGCACCAAGGCCGCAGGCGAATGAAAAGCCGACCAGGCCGAAATCCAGTGGTGTGAACAGGCTCGATGGCTGCCAGTAGTTCAGCGCATCTGTAGCCTGCAGGCATAACGTTCCCGCGTCCATGGTGACAACCACATCCTTTGGAAGTGTATCGCGCAGTTCCTTGAACAGCCCCGACGGGTAGATGGGGTGTGCGTCCGACTTGGCATCCGCATCGCGTTGTGCAAGGTAGTTTCTCCGTTCGGTCTTGAATGCGTCGGTCCAGGTTTCAACTTCGGCACGGGCGACCATATTGGTGATAGCCTCACGCAGTTGAACGGCTGCGGTCGGCGCATCGGCCCAGATGCCAACGGCGACGGGGAAATGACGCCCGATCGCGGTGGGGTCAAGTTCGACCTGAATAATGTCGGCTTTCTCGTTGATGTTGTCATAAGAATAGAACGTAGAGTTGAAACCAATCCGGGTGCCAAGTGCCAGAATTACATCCGCCTCCTTCACCAGACGGGATGCAACCGGGTTGCCACGCGGACCCATCTGACCGGCATTCAACGGATGGCCAAATGGTATGGCGTCGCCATGTCCCGGCGAGGTCACAATGGGCGTGTTCAGTGCTTCGGCCAGGTCCAAAGCTTCCACATGACCGCCTGTATTCTTGATGCCGCCGCCTGCGATGATGACGGGGCGCGTTGCTTTGCTGAGTAAAGCCGCAGCATCCCTGATGGCGTTTACTGCAGCAGCGGGCACAGTCTGCGAGCGATAGGACTGTGGAGTCTGGAAGTCTGGAAATTCAGCCGTTGTGGACAGCACATCGCGGGGCAGGTTGAGTTGAACCGGTCCACGACGTGGTGTCATGGCGGTGCGAAAGGCTTCGCGGAACATTTCCGGCACCCGGTCCGCACTTGTTGCGGTCCAGGTTTTCTTGGTCACCGGGCGGAACAGGGCCTGTTGATCAATTTCCTGAAAGGCATCACGATAGACGTGGCCTGACGACAGGGCACCGGCGATAGATACGACGGGCGAAAACGCGGCGGCTGCCTGTCCCAGTCCGGTGACAAGGTTGGTTGCGCCCGGTCCGTTCTGACCGGCGAGAATGACGCCAGCACGACCAGACGCACGGGCATAGCCGTCCGCCATATGGGTGCCGGTGCGTTCGTCATGGACGCCAATGAAGTTGATATCTTTTGCATCATATAATGCATCGAACATCTCCATGGTTGCCGAGCCAATCAAGCCAAACACGTGCTCCACGTTTTCAGCCCTGAGTGATTCTACGGCGGCCTGGCCGCCGGATAATTTCTGCATGTGTTGTCCTTCTTCGTCGAATTCAGATTATGGGCGCGGCAAGTGATCGAGAAATTGTATCAGCGGTTCCATAAACAGACTTGGTTCCTCGACCAGTCCCATGTGCTGCAGGCCCGGAACAATGAGCGTCTCTGATCCCGCGATCTCAGCTGCAATGGCATATGACATGGCGGGCGTGCTGCCGCTGTCGTTTTCTGCGGTGATAACCAGCGTGGGGTGCGTGATGGGAGGCTGTGGCCGGATCAGTTCAATGACACCCGTTGCCAGGACCTGTCGGCACTGTGCGTAACTGGTATGATCGTTCGCCAATACCCACTCACGGACCATTGTTATGATCTGAGGCTGGCTCTGTCGGAACCCGCTCGTAAACCAGCGCTCGATGGTTGTATCCAGCGTTGCCGCTGGTCCGCCCTCACTAGTCTGGAATGCCCGATCCTCCACCAGTTTCTGTGCTTCTGGGCTGCGCTCGTGTGGTGAATTCAGAATGGCCAGCGATGTCGCTCTCTCCGGGTAATCCATGGCAAACCGCCGATTGATCATGCCACCCAGAGAAAACCCCACCAGCGCACATCGTTTGATGCCCAACTCTTCGAGCAGGGATTTAAGCTGTCGGCTAAAAACAGTCAGGGACGGCGTTTCCGATGGTGGGGCGCTGTCGCCATGCCCTAACAGGTCGTAGTTCAAGACCCGGTAACGGGCAGACAATATTGGTTCGTGCCACTGCCAGACATGGCGGTTCAGCCCCAACCCGTGAATGAGCGCAACCACAGGTGCGTCGATAGGGCCGGTCAACTCGTAGGCCGTTCCACATTGTGATCGTTGTGCCAGTTCTCCCACCTCTCTTATGACTCCGCCATGAGATTGAGCACCGCATCCCGAGCCGCAGTGAGATGTGACAGACTGGCAGCGCGTGCCGCCAGCCTGTCGCGGCTGGTGAGCGCCGCCGTCAGACGACGCATTTCCTGCAATGACGCCTCGCGGCGATCCGGATTATTCATCAGATGGCTTCGCAGGTGATAAATGCGATCAATGACGTTCTCCAGCGAGCGCCTGATTTCAACATTGCGGCATCCGGTGAACAGAATTTCGTAATAGACCTCTTTTACTGTACGCATACGCTGGAGATCGAAGTCTGTCAGACATTGTTCCAGATCAGTGAGTGCGTCGTTGAGATCTGCGATTTCCTGATCGCTGGCCCGTTCGGTGAACAGTTCTGCAACCAGTGTTTCCAGAGCCGCACGAAGCTCGAAAATCTCGAAGATTTTCTGAGTGCTCAGTTTGGCGACGCGGTATCCGCGATAGGATTGCCGTTCAATCAACCCGCCCGTTTCCAGAAGTACCAGCGCTTCGCGAAGAGCGGAACGGCTTGCACCGGTCAGTACGCAAAGCTCACGTTCCACCAGTTTTTCACCTGCCTTCAGACGGCCATCCAGTATGGCGTCGCGCAATGCGAGTCGGGCTTTCTCCCTCAATGTGGTATCAAGGCGGGGTGTTTCGGGCTCAGATATCGCTGCCATGTCGGGCGCAGTGTTCATCAACAGGTCCTCGCAGATAGTCAATTACTCTTCATCTAACAGAGCATCACATTATTGTATACAATATTGTGATGCATCGTAACTAAATTATCATATATGGCAATATGTAGTATTGTTTTGTATACAAAATCAACATCAATACACAACGGCACAGGCCCTGATGGCCGGAAACATTGATGCTATTGTGCGTAGGGAAGAAGACTGGCAGAGATGGTCTATGCCCGCGGGACGACACCTTTGTCTGTACCGACTACCCGAGTCTGGCGCAAACGTCGACGCCAGCGGTCGGCGTCGTAGCCGGTTCCCCGATGAAGCATACAACGGTTATCCCAGATAACTGTATCGCCAGCGTGCCAGTGGTGGGCGTAAATATCTTCAGGTTGGGTTGCCCGCTCCAGTAGATCATCCAAAAGTCGGCGACTGTCTATGCCGGACCATCCGGGTATGGACCGCGCGTGTGAACCCACGTAGTAGTTTTTGAGGCCATTTCCCGGATTTGTACGCACCAGTCGATGGTTTACCGGCGGCAGGGACGCGGCGTGGTTGGGATCGACAGGCGCGATTTTGCTGCGCGAAAACACATAGTCATGGATCACGCCGAGCGGTTCGATCTGTTCACGCAGTTCGTTCGCCAGTTTCTCGTATCCATTCCGCATGCTGGCGAATTCAGTGTCGCCGCCCTCATCCGGAACCTCATAAGCATGAAGGATAGACACATAGGATGGCGTTTCACGAAAGGAAGAGTCCGAATGCCACAGATTGTTGCCGGATTGATATTTCGTACCAGCATCGGCGTTATCCTGCTTGGTACCGTCGTCCAGCACATTACCCACCGTACCGAAATACGCCACCTGGCCCGTCTTGCCCCACGTAATGTGTTCTGCCTCGGGCTCACCCAGTTGCCGGGTGAACGCCAGATGGGCGTCGTCGGTCATGGCCTGATCCGGAAAGCATAACAGAGAGTAGGTGTCGATGGCCTGGCGGACATGCGCCAGATCATCCTCAGATAACGCCTGCGTCAGATCAATGCCGTGAATGCGTGCCCCGAAACAAGCGTGAAGGGGTTCAACTTCGATTCGGGTCATTAATGTCGCATCCTGAAATCAACTGGTGGATTGCCAAACGTGGATACCCTGATTATTCCCACTCAATCACATTTGAGCAAGAGCGTATGCGCAATCATTTCGGTTTCTCTACGGGTCACAGCGGTGTTACGTTGTCGCGAACCCAATGAGCCGCCGATGACCACGGACGAGAGATTGTTCATGACTGAGAACGCATTCGCTGATGACAGGAATTCCCTAGAGGCAGTCGTGCGCATCTTGCTGTTGACGGTGCATGCTGACGGTCGAAAACGTCAGGTGGAAATGGATCAACTGTACAGAACCATGTCCGCGCTGCACATTTTCAGTTCCGGCGACATGGAACAGCCCGAAGAAGCCATAGCCAGAATTGTCGATGTGCAGAGTTCGGAAATTGAGGAGCTTGCGGAGGTCCCTGTTTCTTCGACAACAGTTGATCAGACAATCGACAACATCGACGATCCTGATCTGATCCCACAGGTGATCGAGGCCATGTACGCGATCGCTTACTCAGACAAGGAATATCATTTTCACGAAAATCAACTCCTGTCCCGTGCCGCTGAAATCTGGAAAATCAATATTTCCAAGACGCTGGAGCCGGGCCGGAACATGTTCCCTCAGTAACTTGAGCAAGCGACATGCACATACGGAAACCTTCGGCATGCTGACCGGTTTGGCCAAAGCTTACGTGGATGCATCGAACGCCCATGATCTATCACGAATCAGGCCCATGTTTGCCGCTAATGCCGTTTACCGGTCCAGCGGTGTGGGCGAACACACGGGCGTCGATGCGATCATTGGCATGATGCAGGATTTCTTCGCTGCCAATTCGGATGTGTATTGGGATACAACCGATTTCCATGCCGTGGAAGAAAGCGGGATTGAATTCAGCTTCGTTATCACCCTTGGTGGGATTAGCAGTACAGGGGTTGAGCGCCTGTTCTTCAACGAAGACAATGCTATCCGGCTGATCGAAGTGGCGCGATAGCAAAGATTTCTAGCGGTGTATGATGATCTGACCGTCCCGAGGGATCAGTTCAACATCATCACCAGTCTGAATAGCTGAACAGGGATCTTCGGGCAGGTCATGCATAATGGGAATATCTGCGAACAACGCCCCCTGCACGAATATGGGGCTAGCTCGCCGGAACACGATGGCCAGTGGTGCCAGACCGCGATCTTTTAGGTCAGCAAGCGCCCACGACGCGGCAACTCCGCCTTTCGGGAACGGGCAGATGAAAATACGCCCGGTCAGCGTTTGACCAAAAAGATCATGATTCGGGTTGGAAATCACACCAGTGGCAATATCCAGATCATAACGAACCCCGAAACCCTGTTGGGACACCAGTGCCGGGCCGCGTACCGTATCACCAATGCCCGTTCCATCGCTCAGGGAAATCGTGTTATTCATGGGTCAAGCCGCCCGTTGACGGCGGCATTCAGGCACGTATCCAACCGACGGAATGCGGTCACATAACCTGCCGAGGCCAGCGTATTGACCAGTTTCGCAGAATTCGTGACGACTGTACGCCAACCCGTCTTTTCACGCATTAACGGTGCTTCCTGATAAAAACAGGTGCCGGTAGAAAGTTCAGCACCCAGCCGATTTAGGCCACCACTGATACCGGCCTCGTCAGCCAGTTTTTTTACCTGCGGGTCAATGGCTAGTATCAACTTGGTATTGTCATGCACGCGTCGATCATTCAGTCGGGCGTATATATGCGCGACTTCATCCATGGACAGTTGTGGTGCCGCGAAGACCACCAGATCCACATCCGGCTGGTCCAGATTTGCGCCATTGAAAACGCCTTCCAGATCATTCTGAGTCATGATGTGTTCCGCCTGCGGGATGTTACCACCGCACGCAGCGGCCAATGTTGGTGCTTCGGGTGTGTGCCCAATCACATGAAACATGGCGTGGCTGCCATAACTGGCGAGGGCCACGCCCAGTTGTTTGAGCATGTCCGTTTGAGGGGGCGCGAAGTCACCATAAAATGCGGGTACCGTGTCGTAGCCGGCCGCCAATCGTCCCGACCAGCGGGCGATGGCACCCCAGTCGGCGATTTCTGCCGGCCGACAATCCAGTCTAACCACCAGGTTGGCTCTGCGGTTCTCATCCAGATGCATACCGTAAGCAGGCGTGCACCCGATGATGGCTGATGCCAACGCCGATGGTCCGCCCTCGAAATTGGTACGGGCACCAAAAATGCTGTTCGCCGAAATTGCCGTTCCCGTATCACCCCAGGCCAGGTGTTCGCCAAATTCCGGTGCGCTGACAGTCTGATAATTGATACAGCTATAGGTGGGCAGGAAACCCAGATCGTGACAGAGTTTGAAAACCGTGCGGTCCTGCCCGACAAACTCCTCCGTCAGACCATAGTCCGCGATCATTTCTGCGGCCCGCCCGAAATCCACAGTACAGGGGTCCAGGTATGACGGCACACAAACACGGGCGTTATCGTCAACAAGGGTCTGCAGCAGTGTATCTCCGGCCTCGCCCATCATGCGGGTATCAGGCGCAAAGTGGGCTGAAGTGATGGGTACCATGTGCGGGGCATCGAAAAAATGTCCCAACGCCTCATTGAAGGCCATGGCCCACTGAAATGACGGCCCGGCATCGCCATCCAGCCACTTTCTCTGCTGCTCGGTCAGGTGCATGGGAAAACGCATAGCCTTTTCTAATCGATGAAAAGACTATGCGTTACCCAACACTGGACAGCAAGCCAGGGAAAAGTGGTTTAGCGGCCGCGCTTGAACAGCAATTGGTCAACTGTATTGACCAGGCGATATGCGGCGCGGCTTAGGGCCGGATCGAGGCCACCATCAGAAGAGCGGTTTTCCAGGACACGGCTATCAGGTTGGAATACTGGGTTGAGAGGGTTGGCGATTGAATAGGGGTTCATGATCAATTTCCTTTAGAAATATTTGTGCGACAACGTCGCGATGTCATCAATATCGCCATATTTTGTGCGGTTGACAAACGAGAAGATTTCACGCGATAATTTAGAAAAAATAATGTGTAGTATTCGAATTGAGATCACCTTATGGCACGCCGTCTCCCACCTCTGAACGCGCTTCGCGCCTTTGAAGCAGCAGGCCGACGTGCCAGCATGAGCGCGGCGGCTGATGAGTTGTCAGTAACACCTGCCGCCGTTAGTCACCAGATCAAGGCGCTTGAAGAGTATTTCGGCATCGCATTGTTTCATCGTGCCGTGCGATCTGTCCGTCTGACAGACCGTGGGGCGGCGTTGCTGCCCTATTTGAGTGACGGTCTGGATATGTGGGTTGAAGGGTGCCGAAAGCTTGAGGCGCTGGATGATGCTGCACCTCTGGTAATTTCGTCGGCACCTGTTTTTGCCGGAAAATGGCTGTTGCCACAACTTTCCAGTTTCAACGCTCTCTATCCTGACATCACTGTTCGTCTGGATGGATCATTGTCATTGGTAGATTTCAACAATGATGGTGTTGATGCAGCTATCCGCTTCGGTTCCGGACCCTATCCAGATCTGCATGTCGATCAACTGATAAGCAAGGATGTGGTCCCCGTTTGCTCACCAGCCCTACTGGAGGGCGAACACCCCCTGCTTACGCCGGGCGATCTGGTGTATCATACGCTGATCCACATTGACTGGAACGCCATTCCCCTGACCCAGCCGACCTGGGCCATGTGGCTCAGAACAGCGGGTGTTCACGGCGTGGATGCATCGAAGGGCCCTGTCGTCAACAGTGACGGCCTCGCGGTTGACGGTGCCTTGGATGGCGGCGGTGTCATACTGGTTAGTGAATTTCTGGTTCGTCGAGACCTGAGTAGTGGTCGGTTGATCAAGCCATTCGATCTGGTATTGCCATCAGACCACTGGTACTGGTTCGTCTGTCCGCCTGAGAATCTGGAACGTCCCAAGGTCCGGGCCTTTCGTGATTGGTTGTTGGAAACCGTGGAGCGGGAACTTGCGTCGTCAAAGCAAAGCGGCTTGTGACACGTCACAGCAGTTCGTTTTCGAATTCCATATCAGACAGTATCTCGCAACCGGATTCCGTTACCAGAACCTGTTGTTCCAGTTTGACGCCCTCGTGCCCGTCGATTGCACCCACATAACTTTCTACGCACATGACCATACCGGGTTCGAGAATACCGTCATGGCCCAGTTGGCGAATATGATCAGCGTGCATGATCAGTGGAAACTCATTGCACAGGCCGATACCATGAGCGATGGCCGGTTGTTCGTATTGTGCAAATGGCTCTGGCAAACGCCATGCCTGATCGGCGATCTCGAAAAAACTCTGGCCGGGCTGGAACAGTTCAGCGTTGCGATTAACCTGTTCATGGGCGGCGGCATACAAACATCTCTGTTCGTCACTGGGGCGGCCATTGCCTACGGTCCAGCTCCGCGAGATATCAGCCGAATAGCCGTGCGGCCCGACCAGGTCAGAGTCCAGGCTGATCATGTCACCATCTTCGACACGCCGGTCGCTGGCCTCCTGATACCAGGGATTGGTGCGGGGACCGGATGATAACAGGCGGGTTTCGATCCACTCACCGCCGCGCTCAATGTTGGTCTGATGCAGGATGGCCCAGATTTCCTGCTCCGACATACCGGGTGCGGTCGCATCACGCATGCGGCGGATACCGGTCTGGCAAACATCGACGGCTTCACGCAGGGCTATGATCTCTTCAGGCGTTTTGATCAGGCGTGCCATATGGGCAACTTCCTGGCCATCGACGATTTGAACACCACCTGCTTCCAGAAGGTGGGTTCCCATAGGGTCCAGCCGGTCCACGGCCAGTCGGCGATTGCCACCACCGTGTTCGCGCAGCAGTGACAGAACCCCGTCACGCCACAATCCGGCAAACTCCTGAACGCGCGGACCGGACACAAAGTGATACCAGGATACGGCATCACGAACCTCACTCACGGCCGGGCATCCAGACGAAAGATGTTCACAACCCTTGAAATCAAACAGAATGACTGGCCCGGTAGTGGTGACAAAGGCGTACCGACATGGATTATGCAGGCTGTAGACCTGCATGTTGGATGTGCCTGTGGCGTAACGGATATTCACAGGGTCGTAAAAAAGGCCTGCGGCGCAATCGAATTTCTCGAGTTGTTCGCGCAACTTTTCCAGCCGCCCCAGATGCAAACGAGAGACCCACGCGGCGTCCTTATGGTTTGAAGGCGTTTCCATCGTCATTCCGTATGTTTCCCTAGTCTTCAAGCCCATCCGTATGGCGTGCATCGTCAGCGTCGATATGCGCCTGCATGACTCTGCCATAAACCCGCAAGGTGCTGGCAGCGCTGCCAATAAAACCGGGCTCGTGGGCGTAACCAAACAACACCGTTTGTCGCTCGCCGGTAACCGGGGTGACCTGATGCATGGCGTAACGCCCCTTGAAAATCTGTAAGTCGCCGACTTCCAGGTCCAGGTTTTTGACGTGTTCGCGGTCGCCATCAAGCACAGACTGTACTGCTTCATAGTTCTCGTTGCCCGGCGCGCGAATGGCCGGGCAGTAATTGAACGTGCCACCAGCGTCTGCGCGGCGGGTCATCAGGCTGACGATGAAATCATTGGCGTCAAAATGCCAGCCCAGATAGGTACCATGCGGCATGGCATTGATGGTCAATGCCCGCATCGGGTCGGCAAACTCGTAAATAATCTCGGTTTCCAGGCATGCGGCAATGAACTGCTTGAAGTAATTGTTGCGGTATAGTTGCTGAAAGGGGGAATCTGCGGGGATCAGGTCGCAGGTCACATTGCCGCTTGATGTGCGGTGCACACGACGTCGCGGGTGGTCAGCCGGAAAACTCTCATCAGGTGGTTGTCCGTAGGGTGTATACTGTTCGGTACTGAACAGGGCATGCTTTGCGAGATCGCGGGTTTCCCGTGCCAAAGCTTCATGGTGAGATGGATGGATGAACCCACTGAGTCGCGCACACCCGTCACGCTGCAGACCCGCCCGGGCCCCTGATATGATGCTGCTAAGATCCGGATGACGCGGCTTGTCGACGGAGTACCTGTTCAGATCAACAATACCGAGTCCGTTGTGACCAGGCATGTGGTGCTCTGCTGGTTGGTTGCGCAGTTCTTCCCGCATTGGGGCCCCTCCGGTCATCAGATTCTAATTGATGCCACAATACTCACAAATCACGTGGTGGCAAAACGAAACCCTGTTCCCGCTAACGGGAATACCGGGTACTGTTATGTCATTGATCAACGGGCGGACATTACATGGCAATTGATGGTTTGAAATGGCCCGGGTTACCGGGCCCTCACGGTCAAATACTCATGTCACTGCTTTATCAACTGGAGCAGAGCCAGTGGTGGTCGGCAGAAAAGCTACTTAGCCACCAATTTCAACAGCTCGGCATCTTGTTGGCTCATGCGCGCAAGACTGTTCCCTACTACGAACGAATACTGGATCAGGCGGGTTATGATCCGACCGTACCGTTAACAAAGGAAGTATGGAGTCGCATTCCGGTTCTCGGGCGCAAGGATATGCAGGCAAACACTGAGGAATTGACCAGTAGTCGGATTCCAAAACAGCACGGCAGCATCAATATTGTTACCTCGTCAGGGTCCACCGGCACGCCCGTCGTAGCGCACAAAACACAGTTGTGCCAACGGTTCTGGGAAGTGGTCAATCTGCGCGACCATGCCTGGCACGACCGGGACTTAGGCAACAAGATGGCTGTCATACGATCTGCGACGTTCGGGCCCTGTCCGTATCCGGACGGTGCCCATAGTAGAGTCTGGAGTCGCGCCATCGCCTCCGTCTTTCCGACCGGGCCAGCCTGCATGCTCGACATTTCCAGCAAGGTTCATGAACAGGCAGAATGGTTGCAAAGGCAGGACCCTGAGTATCTGGTAACGTATCCGTCCAACCTGAGCGCACTGATCCATCATGGCAGCCGGCATGGCCTGACACTACCCCGGCTTAAACAGGTGCGCACCATGAACGAAATGCTCCTGCCCGATGTACGTGAGGCATGTCGCGACGTTTGGGGCGTGGAAATAGCCGACATGTATAGCTGCGAGGAGGCTGGGTATCTGGCACTTCAGTGCGCTGAGCAAAGTACGTACCACATTCAGTCGGAAACGGTGATGTTGGAAATTCTCGACGAATCAGGACAACAGTGTGAACCGGGCCAGACTGGACAGGTGGTGGTGACGCCCCTGCACAATTTTGCCATGCCGTTAATCCGCTACGCCATCGGCGATATGGCGGTTGTGGGCGAGGCTTGCGCCTGTGGGCGCGGTTTGCCGGTGCTGGAACGCATCGATGGCCGAATTCGCACGTTGGTAAAACTGCCCAATGGCGAACTGTTCAGACCCACCTATCACCGGTTGCTGGAAGGTTTCGATACCGTCGCCCAGTTCCAGATTGTCCGTCAGGCGGAAACCGCATTGTTAGTTAATCTGGTTGCACCCAAACCATTGTCGGCGGGTCAGGAAGCAGAACTGGGTCAGCGAATACTGGATCGTTTCAAGTACCCCTTTGCCATTTCATTCGCCTACATGGACGAGATTCCGCGCGGGCCCGGTGGCAAGTTCGAGACCTACGTGGCTTGACACTTTGTACAATTCGCGGAAATTCCTGCCGGGCACAGGGCCGGATTTTCCACCCATGACACCTGTGATCTGGCAAACTAATGTAGATTCAAGTGTTTAAGATTACACATTTTGGCATCGTAATTGCGTAGGTATCTGCATGTTTTGTATCATTACCGTGGCGGAAGAATGCGCGGAGGGCACATGAGAAGAGAGTTTTCATTTAGCGGATGCGGGCCTTTGCTGGCCGTGCTCATGTTGTTTCAGACACTGTCAGTGGTGTATTCGGCACCCGGCATGGCCGCTGAGTCTGACCAGGTCGGCGTTGTCAATACAGCCGTGCTCGACGTCTTTGGCCGTAATGGACACAAACGCGTCAACAGTGGTGATTCGGTGTTTTACGAAGAAGAAGTACGGACCGGCGCGGCCAGTGCGCTGGAAATTGACCTGCTGGACGAGTCCGTTCTCAGTATTGGCGAAAACGCATCCCTTGTTCTGGATTCCATGGTGTATCAAGTTAACCGGGGTGTGGTCGAAGGAACCTTCACGCTGGTATCCGGCATGATCCATTTTAATTCCGCCGGTGTTCCCATGGAGTTTGTGATCAACACGCCCGTTGCCTCAATTGGTATCCGTGGCACGGCGTTCGATGTTCTCGCAGACGACAGCAACACGGAAGTCGTCGTGCAGAGCGGCACAGTGGATGTGACGTCGCCCGCGGGCACACAGGCTGTCGGTGCCGGGCAGGCCTATTCCATCGATGCGGCAGGTAACACCACGCTCGATAATACACCGTCGACCGAGCTCACCGAAGCCAAGACCGTCATGCTGGCAACGCTGGCCGGTGAAGATGTGCAGCAACAGCAACAGACTGCTGCGACGACTGAGGGCGAGACCGAAGCGGCCGTCCAACAGGCGACAACAGAAAATCCTGATGTGGCTCTCGAAGACCTGCTGGCACTGGAATTAACCAGCGGCCTGGTGCTCATCCAGACCTTACCCGATCTGGCACCCAACCACGTGGCCTGCGTGATCGAACTGGCCCGCGCCGGTGCATACGCCGGCGAAACATTTGACTTTGTTCGCCCTGGTTATGCTGCGGAAACGGGGCAACAGACCATTTTACGGAGCGATGCAGACATCAGTCCGTTGGTTGCTGAGGTCTCGGACACGACGTTCGAACGCGGAACGGTCGGCATGTCCCACCCGGAAGGGGAACCTGATAACGCCATCGGTGCGTTTTTCATCACCCTGGGCGACGCTCCTGATTTGAACCAGGCCTACACCGTATGGGGCCGCGTAGTCTACGGCATAGAAAATCTGGATGTGCTCGCGCCTGGCCGACCACCGGCAACCCCCGACGCCATTCAACGCATGCTGCCGGTTGTTGATATTCTGGGTGAGTAGTGAATGACCCGCTACCGGTTTTCGTTACTCTTCTCAACCCACTCATCCGCACTCAACCCGTATCGATACAGCTCGCCCTTGGATATCTGCAGGGTTTTTCCATGGTGAAACCCAGTTTCAGGACGATTTGGTGTGACGCCTGATTTGGGCCTTCGACAAAGGTAAGAATGCGACCGTGTCCCTGTTGGAAGACATGGCCGGTGACGGCAGCAGCCGCCTCAAAAGCCAAACCCTGACCCCAGTGGCGCTTGTGAATCACGTAGCGTAGTGCCAGATGCTCGCAGTTTTCCAAATCAAATAATCCGGCTTCACCCACATACTCCTCTGTGGATCGCAGGAACCCGGCGTACATGCCAAATTTCGTCTTGCGCCATGTCGCCAGATACTCCTGCAGGATGACGTCGGCTTGCTGGTTGTTCAGTTGGCCCAGTTTGGTGGTTGCCGTCACGTCGGTGTCCGCGTACAGGTCTGCAAGCAGGTTTTGATCGTCCGCAGTGTAGGGCCGCAAAGTCAGGCGTGTTGTCTGGAGAATGCGCGTCACTGGTGTACGGGGCTCCCGCCTGATGTCCGGACTATTCCTTTGCCGCGTCCAGCAATGCCCGTGCACCGCTTTCCAGAATGGCGATGTCCAGACTGAGGATCAGGAACTTGTAGCCACGCGCGATTTTGGCCTTGGCGGCATCGCCGTCCAGAACCAGCGTGCCCAGCACAGCATCGGAATTGTCGACGGCGGCTTCGAGGGTTGCCAGCGCCTCCAGATAGACGGGCGAGTCCAGTTGGCCCGGTACACCCAGGCTCTGGGACAGATCGAAGGGCGCAAGAAAAGCGACATCAATACCGTCGACAGACATGATTTCTTCGGCATTGTCCACGGCAGCCTTGCTTTCCAGCATGAGAACCCGCAACACCGCGTCATCAGCCTGTTCGGCGTAATCCCGCAGGCCAAGTCCCCAACGGGACGCGGCGTAGAATGGCCCGAATCCACGATCACCGGCAGGTGGATAACGGGTCGCATCGATGGCAGCCTGTGCCTCTTGTGCGCTTTCGATAAACGGAAAGACGACCCCCAGGGAGCCGCTGTCCAGCACCGGTTTGACCATCCATAACTCGTCCGCAGGCACACGGGTAAGGGGGATGGTCTTGCCGTCACCGGTGGCGGTTGCATTGATCATGCCATGCAGGGAATCGAAAGGAATGGGGCCGTGTTCCAGATCAAACCACAACCAGTCAAAGCCGCTGGCGGCCAGTATCTGTGCAGCATGGGGGCTGGGCATACTGATTAAAGTACCAAACGTTACTTCGCCCGCCTTCATGCGTTCCTTGACGGGATTCCGAAGCGTGTCGCTCATGGCTGGAATTCCGGCTTTATGACTGCCTGAGCGACGATGATACTGCCGGTGTTTCCATTGAATGTGCATGATGGCGAACCATACAGCACATAACCGTCGGCGAGGGCTGCCGATACGCGTTCACAAAATGCATGATCGTCGGGGCCTGTCAACAAACGGTAACCGGGTTTCTCATCGCCATTGTTCGTGTCAGTCATCGCCAAAAACCCTCCTGAAAATGGTATCGACGTTCTGGGTGTGATAGGTGATCGAATCCACTTCCAGCAACTTGTTCAGTTCAGAGACATCAAGGACTTCAGCCAGCGCAGCGTCTTTTGAGAGAAAGAAGAACAGCCGGTTGTCATGGTTGGCGGCTTCTATCTCAACGTCATCCAGTTGTGCGGACGTGTCGGGGTTGTCCGGATCTATGCCAAAGCTGGTCCATACCCGCATGGCATTGCGTTGCACGATCTTGTACGCGTTCTCACGGCTGATTCCGTTCTGTGTCAGAAACAGCAAAACCCGCTGGGCATCATGGATGCCGCCAAAGGCATTCATGTGATTCAGCATGTTTTCCGGATACACCACCAGCTTGGCGATCACACCGGCCAGCCGGTTCAGGGCAAAGTCCAGGGTGATCGTGGCATCCGGGCCGATCATGCGTTCAACGGACGAATGCGAGATGTCGCGCTCATGCCAGAGCGCCACGTTTTCAAGTGCCGGGGTGACGGCGGAACGCACAATGCGTGCAAGACCGGTGAGGTTTTCTGTCAGGATCGGGTTGCGTTTGTGTGGCATGGCGCTGGAACCCTTTTGTCCCGGCGCAAAGTATTCCTGGGCCTCACGAACCTCCGTGCGTTGCATGTGGCGAATTTCCGTGGCCACATTCTCCACCGAGCTGGCAATGACAGCCAGTGTGGCAAAGTAGTTGGCGTGCCGGTCACGGGGAATGACCTGGGTTGATACAGGCTCTGGGGTCAGACCCATTTTCTCAGCCACATATTCTTCCACACGCGGATCTATGTTGGCGAAGGTGCCGACGGCACCGGAAATGGCACAGGTGGCAATTTCCTCCCGGGCGCGTTGCAGGCGCTCCCGACCGCGCCCAAACTCGGCATAAAAGCGCGCAAACTTGAGGCCCATTGTGGTCGGCTCTGCATGAATGCCATGACTGCGCCCCATGGTCGGCATCATTTTTGTCTCGAATGCCCGTTCTTTCAATGCAGCCATAACCCGCTCAATATCACCGATCAGAATATCCGCTGCCTGGCTCATCTGTACGCCGAGACAGGTGTCGTTCACATCGGATGAGGTCATGCCCTGATGAATAAAGCGGGCATCGTCAGCACCCACCTGTTCGGCCAGTTCGGTGGTGAATGCAATGATGTCGTGTTTGGTTTCAAGCTCGATTTCATCAATACGGGCGATACGTTCCGGCGTATAGGGCTTGTCGCCGTTTCGCCAAACAGCTTCTGCGGCCTGTTTCGGAATAACGCCCAGTTCAGCTTGTGCATCACAGGCGTGGGCCTCGATCTCGAATTTTATCCTGAAATTGTTGGCTGCATCCCATATAGCAACCATGTCGGGGCGGGAATAACGGGGGATCATTGCTCTGTCGGGGCTCACTATCAACGGCTGGAATGAACGAAAGCGGGATCATAATCCCTGTTTACCAAATGAGAAAGCAACCTGTTCAAGAAGCGGGCAGATAAGGCATGATGGGTCATGGACCCACGTGATCAACAATATCTGGCACCTTTGCCTGCCATCCCACTCGTCGAAATTGGAGACGCTGGCATGGTGGCCGTTGTTAAGGCCGAACCCGCCCGACTATCGGATGTTATCACGACGGCTCGCGGGCATTACTCTGGTTCTGTTCTGTGGGCTACGGATCGGTTGTCTGAGTACTGGCTGGCGCGCAATGACAATCCCTACCTGGAAGAGATCATGGCTATTGCTGACCATGTGGATGGTCCGGGCACCTTCATGCTAAACATGTCGTTTGAATGGTCATGCACCGCCGCCGTCGGGCCTGATCCCGTGCGCAAAGGTAATCGTTTGCTGCGCACTCTGGACTGGCCACTGGAAGGGCTGGGCCGCAACCTCGTTGTTGCCCGCGTGACAGGAGAAGCCGGTATTTATGATTCCGTGACCTGGCCGGGTTTCGCCGGTGTGCTGAGTGCCATGGCACCGGGTCGGTTTTCGGCCAGTATCAATCAGCCACCACTCAGGCGTTTCACACCATCGTGCTGGCTGGACTGGGCTTTCGGGCGAATTGCCATGTGGCGCGAAGCAAGTTTGCCACCAGTTCACTTGCTCAGACAGGTGTTCGACCAGTGTCAGGACTATGCCGAAGCGCGGGAGATTCTCAGTGATACCACGCTCGCCATGCCCGCTTTCTTTTCGCTCAGTGGCCTGGAAGAGCGGGAGTGCTGTGTGATTGAACGCACAGAGGACGTGGTGGTAGTGCATGATGGTCCGAAGGCGATTGCCAACCACTGGTTACGTATGGGCCGGGCCGGGCACAACCGGGGCGTGGACAGCCACGGTCGACTTGAACAGATCAATGCCTTGCGTAATACAGCACCCAACGACTTTGCCTGGGTTACGCCACCCGTGCTGAACCGCGGAACACGGTTATCCATGATTGCCAATGCGCGTGCGGGCAGTTTGACCGTGCTCGGTTGGGAACAGAATACAGGTACAGGTACGCCCGAACCGGCAACCACGATCTACGACGGTTACAGCTCGATCAACACCTTGCCATAGGCACCAGCTTCGACCGCTTCGTGGGCCTGAATTGTTTCATCCAGACTAAATCTGGGTCCGAGGTGATGCATCACATCGCCTGTTGCCATCCAGCCGGAAACATCGGAAACGGCTTGTTGTTTGGCGTGTTCTGACATGATGAAGACAAGTTCATGGCGGACCACGATGTTCTTGTAGACAAGTTGATAGAACGGAACGGTTGGTTCCTTGATGGCGTCCGACGCATAGGTGGCGATGACACCTCGGGTTTTCAGCACCGCAATGCTGATTTCCAGATTGCCGCCGAACTCTACCTCGACAATACGGTCCACGCCGCCGCCGTCTGTTATGGCATTGATGGACTCGGCAACATCTTCATTGCGATAATTGATGATGTGATGGGCACCGGCCTTGTTTGACAGTCCGGCTTTCTCGTCGCTGCTGACGGTGGTTATGACGGTTGCGCCACCCAGCCGTGCAAACTGAACGGCATAGTTGCCAACAGCGCCAGCACCGCCGGTCACCAGAATGGTTTGTCCGCTTACATCACCATCACCATAAACGCACCTGTGCGCGGTCAGGGCCGGAATCCCCAACGCCGCGCCTTCGGCGAAGCTGGTATTGTCATCAAGACGAGTAGCGAGACTGGATGGTACACTTACATATTCTGCGGCTGTGCCCATGGCACTCTGCCACTGAGCCTCGTAGAGCCAGACCCGTTCACCGACACGGCTGGCGTCCACGCCATCGCCAACGGATTCGATTGTTCCAGCGCCGTCAAAATGCGGCACCACCCGATCATCGGTCATAGCGCCACGCCCGCCCGCCCGGCGTTTTACATCGACAGGATTGATGCCGGAACAGGCAATGCGTACCAGAACCTCGCCGATGCCGGGTGCTGGCGTGTCCATCTCGCCGGTTTCAATAACATCTTTCGCCGGACCGAAGTCCCTGTACCAGGCTGCACGCATATTTTGTTCCCCGTGTGAATGGATCGTTGGCGAAGCATAATCACCATCGCCGGGACTGTCACTCAGGTTCAATGAGTTGCCGCGATCACATTGCTGACCAGCCGTGCGATGGCTTGAGCGCCCCGGCCAGTGGGGTCCTGCTCGGGAACATACTCGACGAAGTCGGCACCGACGATGGTCGCCCGGGATGCCACGCCGTGAATCAGTTCAAGCATGTCCTGATAACTGAGACCGCCAAATGCGGGAAGAATAATCCCCGGTACTAGCGTGGGATCGATGCCGTCCACATCAATTGCCAGGATGACATTGGCACCTTCCGGGACAGCAGAGATAGCCGCCTCCATACCTGTTAGATGGATGTCGCGCGCCGTAAAAAACTGCACACCCCATTCCTGCGCATCTATGTAGTCACTTTCCCGCGCGCTGCCCGGACCGCGTGCACCGATCTGAACAATATTGGTTACATGTGCCATTTCCGAGCAACGACGCATGGTACTGGAGAAACCGTGCGTTTCACCGTCTACGTCATGACGCCAGTCGATGTGGGCATCGACCTGTAACACGGTCAGGTCGTTGTATCCCGCGGTTCCATACCCTTCGATAAACGGAATTGGTACGCTGTCATCGCCACCCAAAAGGATTGGCATACTGCACCGTGAGAGAACTCGGCGCGTCGTATCATGGATAGCTTGACGATTTTTTTCACCATCATTCAGTTCACCCGGCACATCCCCGCAATCGACCATGGACGCCTCACCAAAGATCGTTTTCATGGAGTCGAAATCAAACTGTTCCGGATTGGCGCTGTACCAGCTTAGCGCTTTGCGGACCGCTGCTGCACCGTTAGCTGCATGACTCGCGACGCCGGGTTTGTATGGTGTGCCATGTGGTGCAGCAAAAACGGCAACGTCTGCATCCAGCAGTCCCAAATCTGCACAAAACGGGGTTTGGCAGAAGGTTGTTGCGGGCTCCAGAAGTTCAGTCAAACTGCGCCTCCTGGAGTTTGATGTCGAAGGCCTCTATGGCCGTTTCATCCACGTCCAATAGTGTCATGATTTCAGCGATGGCACGTTTTCCAGCATCCACGTTCTTCAGCAGATCACGTTTGAAGTCTTCATAAATTTCGTTTCCGTGGCGTTTGTCGTAGAGTTTGAACTGCTCAATCGTCATCAACAGGGTTCTGAGCATGGCATCTTCGCGGGAGTCGACCTTGCCATCAATGACAGTTGTGTAGGCGGCGGCCATGCAGCCATTAAAAAAGTCAAGATTTGCCGACCGCTTTGAATTTTTCTGCTGATGTTTGATAGGCCGTTGAACAATACCCATTGATCCCACCGTCAGATTAGTGCGCATGTGATATAATCATAACGTTTCCCGTTGACCATCTTCAATAGGCCAACCCCCCTGAATTCAATAATCGCATTACGGCTCATCACCAACAATCGCATATTTCCAATTATGAGGAGAACGGGATAAGATCAGCGGGAGTTTTTTCGATAGCTGTCGAAACAGTGTGGAAGATCAGTCGTGAAAATGATTAACGGCGCTCAGCGATTTGAGTTTAGGACACAGAAATGTTTGCTGGTGGTGCTTGTGTTCGTGACGGTCTCGCTTCCGCGAGCTGCATACGCTGATCCAATTACTCTCATGTATCACGAACGGCCGCCTTATTACATTGCGCAAGAAGGCGGGGGCATCGTCGGATTGATCGCGGAACCGACAACACGAGCATTCGAAAAAGTAGGTATAGAATTTGATTGGACGCTAATTGCGGCCAACCGCCAACTCGATATCGTGAAGGCTAATCAAACGCGAACGTGTGCGGTCGGATGGTTTAGAAACGTGGAACGGGAGGTGTTCGCCAGATACAGCGTTCCAATTCATCAGGACAAGCCCATGATCGCTATTGTGGCCACTGAGAACACCAAGATAAGACAACACAGAACAGTCGAGCAGTTACTCGCGGATGAAGCTCTGGTGATGGGAAAGAAACTTGGATACTCATATGGGGATATTATCGACACGCTTATTCTGACTCATGACACCCGAACAGTGACTTCGGCGCAAAGTAATGTGGGCCTCATACGCATGTTACTGGCTGAGCGTTTCGATTTTGCTTTTTTCCCAGGGGACGAGGTTGGCAGCATCGTGATTGAAGTTGGAGAGTCTGCAGCCCAGTTATCCATGGTTTCCCTGCAGGGTATGCCTGAAGGAAGCAAGAGATACATACTTTGCAGTCATTTGGTGGCTGAAAGTACAATGGCGCGACTCGATGCTGAAATCGAAAAGAACGCCCCGTGATGCGAAATCAATCCCCACCCGTTATCGCAGTGTGTTTGTTCGCCAGAGACTTTTTGAACCCATGTCTTTGATCAGGAAAAACTCGATCAGCACAAAACTGCTGCTGTTTTATCTGCCGTTGATCTGCGTCGGACTGATGATTGTTTTTGCGGCTCTCGAGAGCCGCAATTATCGGACGCAGATGTCTTCGCTGCGCAGTACCCTTGACCACTTCGCCGCGACGCAGGCGACAGCGTTGGCATCACCGTTGTGGCATCTTGATCAAAACACACTGCAACTCCTTGTTCAGGTCATGGCCAAGTATCCGGATGTGCATTCTGTGGTACTCCGCGATCTCGACGGAGTTGTTGTTGCACAGGAGACGCCGGGAGAAAACCTAGGCAAGGTCAATGAATTGCAAGTGGATTATCCGGTCATCTATACTGATCTGGAAGTAAGTCAACCTGTTGGTATGTTACACGTCAGCTTTCAGACGGGTCGTGTTTGGGAAACGGTCCAGCAGCGACTTTTCGTGGACGCAGTGGTTCTTGCGATTCTGTGCGGACTTCTGATTGGTGCGACGCTCCTGATAACCGGCGAGGTTATTTCAAAACCGATCAGAAGGCTGCGTGATTCAATTTCGCAGATGAAACAGAACAATGTCCCTGCGCCTGTCGAGTGGAGCGCCAATGATGAACTTGGCGAGGTTGTTCATGCATACAACGAAATACAGTCCCAGCAATTCCTGACAGAATCCCGATTTCGCGATTTCGCCGAGTCTTCATCAGACTGGTTTTGGGAAATGGATGAGAACCTTCGATTTACATATTTTTCCAAGCGAAACCAGCAGATTACCGGATTTGACCCCTCAATTTACATTGGCAAGACCAGGCGAGATATTGCTGTCGGAGATACCTCCGGCGAAAAATGGCAACATCATTTTGATGATCTGGATAATCATCGTGCGTTTCGTGATTTCCAGTATGAGCTTACCCGAAAAGACGGGACTCGGTTTACGGTCAGCATCGGTGGAAAGCCGCTTTTTGATGCCGGTGAAAACTTTCTTGGTTATCGGGGTACAGGATCGGATGTTTCGGAGCGCATAGCGTCTGAACAGGCGAAGCGCGACAGCGCCGCCAGACTGCAGGAGAATGAAACCCGATTCAGACAGTCGGCAAAACTGACGCATGTCGGATACTGGTTGTGGGACGAAATTGAAGACAGGGCCATTTCATGCTCCGAAGAGTGCGCCAGAATCCATGGTGTTTCTGTTGATGAGTTCATTTCACGCATGAGTTCTGCCGAGCAGGACGCCAAGTGGACCCACCCGGATGATCGTGAAATGTACATGCGGAAAAATCGTGAAATCACAGAGAAGCACGTACCCATTGATATGGAGTATCGTCTGATTACTCCCAATGGTGAGATACGGCATGTTCGAGATATTGCCGAGCCGGAGTTCGATGAAAACGGAGTCCATATCCGATCCATCGGCTCGGTGCAGGATATCACCGAGCAGAAGCTGGCGAAGATTGCGCTTCTGAAAGCAAAGGAGGAATCGGAACAGGCCAACGCATTCAAATCTGACTTTCTGGCCCACATGAGTCATGAACTCCGAACACCCCTTAACTCCATCATCGGATTTTCCCAGACGATGACTGAAGAGACATTCGGTAAGGTGGAAAATGAACGGTACCAAGAATACCTGAACATTATTCACGATTCAGGATGCCACCTTCTGGATCTGATTAACGACGTTCTTGATATATCAAAGATTGAAGTAGGTGAATTGTCCCTTGTGGAAAGTGAAATTGACTTAAGCGAGTTGATCAACGCGTCGGTTCAGATGATCAGAGGGAGGAGAGACGCGGCGTCGGTGTCAATTCGATTCAGTCCGCAATCAGATCTGCCACACATTCATGCTGATCGACGTATGGTGAAGCAAATCGTTCTAAATCTCCTGTCCAATGCGGTGAAATTTAATATTGAGAATGGACGTGTGGATCTGTTGACCAGTGTTGATCCAAGCGATGCCATATCGATTAGTGTCGCCGATACGGGTGTTGGCATTTCGCCTGCAGATATTCTTAAAGTCATGGAACCATTCGGTCAGGTCCGCTCAGATGCCCATCGCGCACATGAAGGTACTGGCCTGGGATTATCTCTCTCCAAGCAACTGACTGAATTGCATGGTGGTACACTGGAAATGGAAAGTGAAGTCGGAACGGGGACCACCGTTCAGGTTAGGTTTCCGTCGGAAAGAACGATCAAAGTCTGAGAAAGAATTGCTGGTCGGCTCACAATACCCCCAAGTCTCTGAACGACGTATTGCCGGATTTTGATACAATGATGTGATCATGCAACTCGATGCCGAGTTTTTCAGCGGCTTCGCGAACTTCCCGGGTCATGGTGATATCGGCTTTGGAGGGCGACGGATCCCCGCTGGGATGATTATGCACCAAAATCATGGCACTGGCGTGCAGTTCCAGTCCCCGTTTGACGACCTCGCGCGGGTATACGGGTGTGTGGTCAATGGTGCCGGTTTGTTGTTCCTCGTCGGCGATAAGTTCGTTGCGATGATTGAGGTACAGTACCCGGAAACTCTCGATCTTGTTGCGGGCCATAGACGCGCGGCAATAATCGATGAGGCGCTGCCAGTTGGAAATGACCGGCTTGTCCATGATTTCATCCCGGACCAGACGCTGGGCAGCGGCCTGAACCGTCTTCAAAACCGTAATGGCAGAATCGCCAATACCATCAACCTCGGCCAACTCGGCGGGGGCCGCGCTGATAACATCGGCAAATGATCCAAATCGCTTCATGAGTGCTTTGGCAATTGGTTTCATGTCGCGCCGGGTTTGAGCCTGAAAGAGCACCAGCTCCAGCATCTCATAATCAGCCAGGGCATTACTACCCGCTTTCAGGAATCGGTCTCGAAGGCGTTTGCGGTGTCCTGAATGATCAGAGGCGCTGCTCACGAGGCGGCTCCGATCAATCGTCGCCTTGGACGTCGAAAGGCGGTTTGTGGAGTCCGGTCGGTGATTCAGTGAAGACTTCATAGCCATCGGCCGTTACACCAAGCGAGTGTTCGAACTGGGCAGACAGGGACTTGTCACGGGTGACGGCAGTCCAGCCGTCATTGAGAATTTTTACATCGTAACGTCCAGCATTGATCATGGGTTCGATTGTAAAGAACATGCCTTGTTTCAGCACATACCCTTCATCCGGTTTGCCGTAATGGAGGATGTTGGGCATATCGTGAAACACCCGGCCCAAACCGTGACCACAAAAATCGCGGACGACTGAATAACGCAGACTTTCGGCGTAGGTCTGAATGGCATGACCTATGTCGCCAGTGGTCGCGCCGGGCTTTACGACACGGATTCCCGCCCACATAGCCTCGAACGTGGCGTCAATTAATTTGCGTGCCTTTACACCAACCTTGCCCACGGGAATCATCCGGCTGCTGTCACCGAACCAGCCATCCAGTGTTACCGTCACGTCAATGTTCATGGTATCGCCATCCACCAGCTTTCGGTCGCCCGGAATTCCGTGGCAAACCACGTGATTGATGGAGGTACAGATAGATTTGGGAAATCCGCGATAATTCAACGGTGACGGAATGGCGTTGTGATCAATGATGAAATTGTGGCACAGCGTATCCAGTTCACCCGTGGTAACACCCGGTTTAACGAAGGGGATGATGTAATCCAATGTCTCGGCGGCCAGCCTGCCAGCCTTCCTCATACCGTCGAAATCCGCTTCCGTGTGGATTTTGATACTGCGGTGGTCGTTGCTGGGCACAATACTCGCCAGATCGTTCATAGGATCATCGTAATCTTTCATCATGGCAGTTTAGTTTCTTGTCCCCGTAGACGCAATGTCATGGCAGTTCGATTTTCAGGGGTTTGTTAACAGTGATTTCCGTGTCGTCAAGGTTGCAGTCATAACAAATGACCTCAACGCCCGCACCAATGGCCTTGGTCAGCGCCTCTGAATAGTCGGGATCGATGTCCGTCGCAATCGAAAAACTGTCCGCGTCATTACGCTGAACCAGATACATCATAACCGCTCTGTGGCCATCGGCGACCATGTCCGACAGCTCAACCAGATGCTTGGTGCCGCGGGTAGTGACGGAATCGGGAAAATCTGCCGGTGCACCGG
>JAJFID010000284.1 GCA_021775325.1 Rhodospirillales bacterium | reverse complement strand
CTCTTCTACCAGTTGGGTATACCCTGCTACATCAGCCGCGAGAATTGCCGCGAGCCTGCGCTGGTTGGAATTGCCCTCCATAGTGTCTCCCAAGAAGAAGCCTGAAAGCATATTAGAGAGAGTAGACGTTGCTGCAATTTATTTAAATAGTTTTGTGTCAGCAAATGCCCGCTATGGGTCATCAGCAGTCTTTTTCGGCGACCCTGAAAGCAGTCTGTTTTGAATCCCTAAGCGGAAGTCTTCGCGGTTTTCGTATGTTTAAGCCTCCGCAACCGACGGAATTTGGTCAAAGCACAGCATAGTTCATGTGCAAGTAACGTCGGTTGTGTGTCCCCGCAACCAAACAATACGCCGCTATATCAATGATATAGCGGCGTTGTTGATTCTTGAGCCGCCCAATTAAATCCACTTCGGAATTCATTCGGAATTTTCTGGAGAGCACATACAGCCTACTCAAGGCAACATCTGGCAACGTTGTTGGCTTGATCCTGGATACGTCTCCACTGGCCTACATAGCAGACCTACGACTCACAGGCCGACGATCTCCGCTTTCGCCCCATTGCGGGACTCGATAATCACGTACCTCCATCATTACAAGTTTTCCAAGACATCTGGTCGTTCCCGTCGCAGTACTGACGGCCAACCGGGGCAACGTCGTGCTACCTTACTAATCCTGTTCACCAACCAAGGTAAAGGTTGCATGGGACAGATCTTCGGCGAACTCTTCGCCTTGCTCCAGAATGTCCTCGTCATCCTCGTGAAACCAAAAGATGGTCGTCGGGTTTCCTGATTCAGCAATTTCGTCGAGTTTATCAAAAAGGCGAAAAATAATGCGGGAAGAACTACTGTTGAAATAGGTTAAGGCAAATTCAAACCTGACCTCCGTACCGGATAGATTATCCAGGTGGCCGTTCAGCGCTTCGATTATGGTGTCGTAGAACCCGCTTGTGTCTTCCATATATGACATACCGCGCAGGGCGAATGTGTTGTTCGCAAAGTCAAAAACAACTTCAGGCGAATTATCGGAACCTGCCAGATTTATGTTTTCCATTTTTATCGCCTCTGCCGTCAAACGTACGCTTTTATATAAAAATCCGCATATTCTGCGGTAATGTCTTCAAAGCTGAATTCAAAGCCACCCTTTGCGCGCCGGGCAATATCAATAAATCCGACACCAGCACCTTTACTGCCCTCCGGTGGGTCATCCCTCAAGGTTTCTTTGAAGAGAGTTTTCAGTCCGTCCGCGTCCAGGCCCTGAAGGTGCTGAAGATGACCGTCAAGCCGTGCAACATCCTGCGCCTGAATTCGATTGCCACAGCAAACGTAATACCGATCCGTTGATTTGCCAACGGCTACAAAACCAAAACGGAGAGGATTTTGAAACTCCCCGGTTTCGTCCTGAATGAATGCCTTCGAGTACCGAATGATGTTCTGGGCTTCTTCAACAAATATGGCAAACACCGCCCGCGCCGCACTTCGGTCCGCTTTTACAAGCTCCAGCTTCTGTTTAATCGTATTTCCAACGCTCACCAATACGTCTTCAGTGATGTATCCAGCGTAACAAAAAATAATCTGCTGCTCTGTGAGTTGCGTCTTGATTTTGTGAATTTGTTTGATGGTATCCATAATGTTCTACGATCCAATACTGAAACCAACGACGGCGACGTCATCCAATCGAGGGGCTCCGCCCTGATGGCGTATGACCGCATCATGAATAGCGTCCCGTTGCTCCGTCATACTCTTGTCCTGGACAGCGAGCAGCAAATCCTTGAATCGTTTCTTTGTAAACCGTTGCCTGCCCGTGTTGTCAATTTGGTCCACCATGCCATCCGTTGTCATGTAAAAACGTGTGTTTGGGGAAACCGTAACGACGGTCGCCTCGAAAGAAAAATCCGCAGGAACCTCAGGATACCCGATGCCTTTCTTGTTGCCACGAATTAACTCGACATGCCCGCTGTTGACAACAAACAGCTCGAACCGCGCGCCGACAAATGTCAACTCATTCGCTTTTGTGTCGACGTAACAGACGCCAAGTTCGAGACCGTCATCAGCATTGCCGCTACCGGTGTCCTGCCCAATCGCGGACCGCAGCATTTGATGCATTGTTTGGACCAGCGATGTGACGTCACCGGGTGTGACGTCAACCATTGCGCGTTCAAGGGCGCCAGCCGAAATAAGGGTCATAAACGCGCCAGGCACGCCATGCCCTGTACAATCGCCAAGAACCATCAAGGTTCCATTCCCCCAGCTATGGCACCAGTACATGTCGCCACCGACCACATCACGTGGCTCCCAATAAACAAAATGATCATCAAACTGATCAGAGAGAAAACTTGATGCTGGCAAAATCGATTTCTGAATTTTACTCGCATACATGATGCTGCTCGAAATACTATTGAACGCCTCGTTGAGTTCTTTTTCCGCCCGCTTGCGCTCTGTGATGTCGGAAACCATGACGATAGAGCCCCCTTCTGCGAGAGGAGACTTGCGATAATGAAGTGTCCGGCCATCTGGTGAAATGGATTCCAGTTCTGAACAATCGTCAGATGTTAACTGGGTTATTCGTTCCTGCACATGATCATCAGTATCGTCGCCGCCAAAACTACCAAGTTCCACCGCGCGGCGGATCGCTGTATCCACTGGAGAGCCAACAGAAATCACGTCCCCCGGCAATCCTTCCAGTTCAAGATAGCGATCATTGAACATCTGATAATTGTTCTTGCCGTCGAGCGTGAAAATCCCATCCGACATATTGCTTAACGCAACCCGCAATTGCTCTTCTTTCTCGCTCAGTTCGGCAGTTCTCTCAATTACTCTTGCTTCAAGTTCTTCATTTGACGTGCGCAGGGCATCCTGGGCGGATGCCAGGTTTTTCTCGATACGCTCGCGTTCTACAATCTCCTGTTCCAGTGATTCCACCTTGTCATCAACCGCCCTTCGCATGGCAACGAATGCCCTCGCGAGGGTTCCAATTTCGTCAACGCGGTCCGTATCCACATCCTGATCAAAATCGCCCGCCGCCATTGCCTCGGCGGCCTGCGTTATTGTCTTAATGGGTCGGGAAAGGCTCCTTCCGATCGCAAGAGCGATGATCACACCAACGATGATTGCTACTCCGGACGTAATCGCCGTAATTGTTTCGGCACGTATGATGGATGCCTGGACTTCGGGCCCCAACGTATCCTGTTCGTCTTTGATGGCTAGTTTCAGGCGTTCTATCCGGTCTGCCACCGTCGGCCCGATGCGATCCAGTTGATATCTGATGATCGTGTTTCGACTGGTGATAACGCGCCTGACTTTGGCGAACGCATCCATGTATTCACTTTGCAATACTCGAACAGTATCTGCGAGTTCACGCCGTTTCGGATCCTGTAATTCGCTTAACAATCGTTCAACATTTATTTCCATGTCGCGAAATTCGCGCATGGCGCGATCGACGGATGCGTCATCATTCTTGATCAAGAATCGATTGGCATACAGCCGCCCCAGCAGCAAGCTTCGCAGCACCACGCCAGCCTGATAGGCGGCGGCAGTATCGCCATCATCCAGCGCACTCGTCATGATTTTCGTTAATGTTTGTTCTGTTTCTGGCCCCAGGACATTTAGCCTGCCATTGACAAGTTCGTTGCGTTCACCTTGCCACAACGTGACTTTTTTGAACTCCTCCACGTAACTCTGCAGATCGTGTTCCAGATCCTCGACGAGAAGGCGGCGGGCTGCGTTGTCTTCTGTCAGGAAGGTGGATAGTTTGATCATTTCGAGTGTTCGCTGTGCGCGACTCTGGACACCCTCAATATTGTCTTCAGTCGCGTTAATGACAAAGTTTTTGGCAAATATTCTGGTCATGAGCATATTGGCCTGCACGCGACCGTCGGCATTGGTCTGCCGGGCAAGCGTTCGGTACTTGCCAAAAGCATTTGAGGCACCATTCAGACTCTGAATACCGACAATCGCAATCACAACGGCCGACATGAGAATGATGCCGAATCCGACGTAGATTTTTGTTGTCATTTTTACGTTCATAACGCCTCTGCCCTCAGTGTTAGAACACCTCGCCGCTGATTATAGATTGGCGATGAAAAAAACGTGTCATTTGTGGCCAAACTGCAATTATTGTTACTTGGTATCATCCTGGTGAATTACAAGCAAATTCCAAGCCGTTCCACACCCGAAACGAAGGGCAAGAAGACTTGGTAAATCGAACCGACAAGGATGATGCTCGGCGGACAATCCAGACGTATTCATGTGCCTCATGCGAGCTGGCAGACTACCAATGTGATGCAGCGGCTGGTCGTGACGACACCCTATGGCAGGAATTTGTATTACAGTCTGAACCCGATCACAGCAACATCATCGCGGCGGCGCTGGTCTCCCTGATACGCGTGCAGAGACTCCCGAATGCTGACGCTCTGATCGTGCATTGACTTGTTTTGTATCTCCAGCAGGAGAGTTCGGAAACGTTTCTTTCCAAACATTCGGCCACGCTCTCCGCCCACCTGGTCAATCAAGCCATCTGATGTCATGTAAAAGGACTTTCCGGCCAAGTTAACGACCTTGTCCTGCGCGTACTCCTGATTGTGCGGTACTCCGCCATATCCGATGCCGGATTTGCTCCCCTTTACGACACCGACAACACCATCTTCGACAATGTAGAGCTCGAAACGGGCGCCGGCGAACGTTATCTCTTCCAGGTTTGGCCCCAGATAACAGATACCGAGTTCCATCCCGTCATCAGACTCCGCGCTGGTGCCGTGTTGACCGAGCGTGAGCTGGACCAGTTGGTGAAGGCGTTGCATCAGTTTGTCGACCTGGCCAGCAGGCACATCCGACAATGCATTGTCCAGTGCCCCGGTGGCGATCAATGTCATAAACGCACCCGGCACTCCATGGCCCGTACAATCGCCGAGAATGACCAGTACGCCGTCGCCCCATAGTCGGGTCCAGTAGATATCACCGCCGACCACATCACGAGGTTCCCACAAGACGAAATGATCCGAGAAAACCGAATTTAACAACATGCCGTCGGGTAGCACTGATCGCTGAATTCGCGATGCGTAGTCAATCGATCCCGAGATGACATCAAATGCGTCCTGAAGCTCCTTGTTCCGCTGATCAATACTGCTGGCCATCGAATTGAAAGACATCGCAAGTGCACCGACTTCATCCTGAGAGGTAATGTCAATCTCGTGTGT
>JAJFID010000283.1 GCA_021775325.1 Rhodospirillales bacterium | reverse complement strand
GCCCTCTGGGTGGCGGCATTGACGATGCCCTGTTTCTGGGCGTACGCGGGAAACGGCTGGGTTATCGGGCCGTTCAGGCCAAGATGCAGGAATTGCGCACATACATCGGACTGCCGGAAACAGCGACCCCCCACGCCCTGCGGCACAGCTTCGCCACCCACCTGTTGGCCGGTGGTGGTGATCTCAGAACAATCCAGGAATTACTCGGCCACGAATCTCTGTCTACGACGCAACGCTACACTGAAGTAGACGCCCAGCGATTACAGTCTGTCTATAACCAGACCCACCCCCGGGCCAGAAAACCGCGTCAATAAAGCGCGACAGTAGTCTCGATAGTTACTTCCACACCTGCTCAGCCACACGCCGGAAGTTACCACCCATAATGCCGGTGATCTCCTGTTCCCCGAAACCAATGTCTGCAAGTTCGCTGGCAATGGCCGGCAGCGAGCGGGCATCCAGAAAACCAAACGTGTCATTGTATCCGGCATCGGCTGGCCAATAGTATGGATCGTCTTCAGCCATAAGCTCCGGATAGTCACTATCTTCAGTACCCTCGGTGGGATCGAAGTCAAGGCTCACGCCAACATGTTCCGGTCCCACAAGCTCTGCAACATAGGCAATATGGCGGGCAACGGTCGCCGCGCTCGGATCGGCTTCTCCGAGAAAAATATTGATACCATTGATCCCCACTACCCCACCGGTTGCCGCACACGCCCTGATCTGCTCATCGGTGATGTTTCGACCGTGATCGACCAGTGCCTTCGGATTGGAATGAGAAAACACGACCGGGTCGCTGGAGCGTTCCAAGGCTGACATGGTGGTTTTGAATCCGGTGTGCGAACAATCGACAACCATACCGACCCGGTTCATCTCGTCGACGACCTGTGCACCAAAATCGGTCAGGCCCGTATCCTCATCGTGGCATCCTGAACCCGCCAGATTGTTGCGGTTGTATGCAAACAACATGTGCCGGACACCCATGTCATAGTAGGTTTGTATCAGATCGATACGACCGTTGAGCGCGTTCATGCCTTCGATATCGAACGTGATGGCTGTTTTCCCGTCGGCTCTTGCCTGGTCGATCTCGTCAACGGTTGCAACAACACGGCAGGTTGGCACCTCAAGAGGAATTCGGCGACGTAACGCGGCCATGTTTTCAATTGCCATGTGCCACGGTTGCGGATCGTAATAGACATTGATGGACAGGTAGTTGACCCGCGCTTCGCACCACGGCGCCAGAAGTGGCGCGAGAGATACGTCTGGCTGCATCTCGAATCCGGCATGGTCATCCCATACAAGTATTTGATCATAGATCGTCGATATATCCATCATCCAACCCCTTCTATTTTCCAAGCCAGCGCAGGAACAGTGGCCCGCTACATACAACGAAACCCACCATGATAAAGGCCATACCCCATGATACAGGTGTTTGCCCACCCCCGGTTACATCAAGCACGGCCCCCATGGCAAGTGGTCCCAGAAAGGCGCCCAGAAAGGCGATGGAGGAATAGACCGCCATGGTCGCCCCCCGATATCCGGGCGGCGCTGATTCAACAGCACCGGCAGTGAGGGTCGCAGAGTCGCCGGATATTGTCATGGAATAAACACAACACATGACGATCAGCACCCAGAATGACCAGGCGGAAGCAAATCCGATTCCACACGCAACGACTGCAGAACTCAACATGACGATTGTTGCCCACCGATGACGCCCCATACGAATGGCGAATTCATTGCCGAATATGCTGGCCGGGACACCACACAGATTGATGATCGATGCAATGACCGCAATTGAAACAGGGACTGATTGCCCGGGATGCTGAGTGAGTGCAAAAACCAGGAACGCAACGATCCATGCCCGCATGGCAAACAGCTCGAAGTTATGGATCGTATAGGCCATGACATAGGCCATTGCCGGACGACACCGCAGAACCGGGCGGAAATCCAGTACGTGGGTTTTTGGTCGCGTACCGATTGACTCACGGCGACGCGGGATCGCAATCAGGCTCAGAAATATTGCACACACCGGCCCCAGTGTGAGTAACGCAAAGGCCGTGCGCCAACCTGCCAGATCAGACAACAGGCCAGTGGCGAGAATAGAGGTGGACGTGCCAATGGCAAAGCTGGCCGTGTAAAACGCAACAAACCGACTTTGTCTGGAGCCCTGCAGAAAATCACTTAACATCTTAAGGCCCGGCATATAGGTGCCCGCCAGACCGATTCCACCCATTGTCTGAAAGATCACGGCGGTCCAGAACCCGTCGGCAAACCATGCAAACCCGGCACAGGCACTCGCCGCAATACACATGGACGACACGTAGATATCGCGCGGCGCAATGCGGTCCGTGAGGCTGGTCAGGACAATAACCGACACCACATAACCCGCATAGTAGATACCCGTAATCCAGCCACCATCCGTATTGCTCAAATGCCATTCGGCAAGGAACGTTGGCAACAACGTGGCAAAAGCCGCAAACCCAGCCATGCCCAGTATCTCGGCCACACAAATCACAACGGTAATGCGCGCCACGGACAATTGCGGGGGTGTCTGGGAGACCGTACTCATGGCGTGATCCTACGCCAATAGTACCCCACGTCCAGACCGGATCAGACTCTGAAACTCCGTTAGTCGTCCAGAAATAAGAGCACTGGTAGCTGTGGGGTTTCTTCCTTAGTCCGCTTTGCGATCACCTCACAAAGTGACGTAGCTATCTCATCCCCGGTAACGAGATCAATCAACGTGCCTTGCTTAGCAGCCAATTCGTCGGAGAAATGGTCTTCAAGCCTACATGTTGGGGAACTATTTGATGAAATCAACAGGACTATACCGCCATCGCTCTCGGCAGAGATTACGCGATCTCCGGTAGTCTCCTTGATTGTCAGATTCCCGAGTCGTTGTGGCAGCAGCGTATTCAAGGTCGTTATGGCCCGGCTACCGTCCTTCGGGTTGTACAGCCTGTCCACCAGACCCCGGCAACTGCAATAACCGCGATCCAATTCGACAAAATTGTCAATGACGATTGACATATCCGGGCTTGCCCGTGCCAGCAGAACAGCCTCGGCGATGCGGGCGAATTCCTCATCCTTGGCTGCTTCATCGTTGGACATTGCGGCCCAGAACATATCGACGCACGGCACATGCAACAGTGCCTTGTAGTTCGTGCCGGAAAGGCATCGCCGTACAGCCGCATAACCGTCAATGGGCGAGGTATCACGCCTGATACCAAACACGAATCCATCGACGGCATCCGCTAAGTCGGTCTGGCTTAACACCCAGTCTACTTCGTCCGTCAGGTCCGCGTGCATGCCATGATGGGTTGTCCACCCTTCGACCTCGGGACGAACGGCATGCAGGAATACTTCAAAGTCCGATAGCTGGCGCAGTTCTTTTAATGGTACGGCGAATTCCAGCCACTGTTCAAACAGCGCGACCACCTCTATCGCCTTGATACCGGCCGCATGATCCGCCAGCGCGGCACGGCGCTCCTCGTTCGGTGGGCCCATCATAACAATAGTAAACCGGTGTCCGAGGGCCATCAGCTCTTTCACCCGATTCGATACCCTCGGGTTTAGAAGATCGGAAACAGGGATTCTCAAATCCGTAATCCCCATCTCCCAAATGGCGGCAAGCGGGTAGTCATTGCGCACTTCTTTGCGTTCGAATATCTCCAGTCCCCACGCCGAGGGGATATCCACTTCGTCGCACCAGGGCATGCGTAAATCCAGGGTGACAGAAGCGCCGACGCTATTCCATGAATGGGTTCGGTAGGAACGTTTATTGCTGGAACGAATCATGTGTGGCACATGCCTGTCTGGATACACGTCGACCCAGAAGAATCCAAGCTTTGCCGGGTCGAAACTACCCATTTCGCGTGTTGGCGGGGTGCGGAAAAACTCCATGTAATCGGTGCGGATGATCCCCGTGGACGGCAGGGCAAACTGGTGCATGCCGTTCAGGTAGTTGTAGAAAAAATTATGAACATGCCCGGCGTAGTAACCCTCGGTCTTGTAGTGTTGCAGCAGATCAATGAGGCGGGACCGCGCTGGTTCGTCAATGTTGTCGTAGAAATCAGGCTCATCACTTGCGGACAGATAAAGCGGGTAATGAGCAAATACGAACACCCGTTTCCCGCCGTTGCCGTGCAGCGTCTTTTCCAGCCACTCCCATTGTTCCTGTTCTTCCTCAAGGCCTGAGTTCAACAGCATGGTATTGATCACCAGAAACAGGCAGCCTTCGTGTTCAAAACTGTAGCGGTGTCGACCGAAGTGCTGTTCGTACTTCTTGATGGCGCGTTTGGTTATGGAAACCTTGTCATTAATATTTGGCAGAGCCGAATGAAGTTTCTCGCCGATGTCGTGATTGCCAGGCACCAGGTAGTAGGGCATATCGAAAATGTCCGAGGCACTATGGAAAGCCTGGGCCGAATCAGCGAATTCAGGCGATACTGGTACAGGGTCTGTGATGTCGCCCAGGTGAACGACAAACGCAGGGCTCATGGCATTCACGCGAGCAATCAAATCATCATACAGGGCGGCAAGCTTGCTGCCGTAATCATCACCACCTTCGAAGTTCAGGTTTTCTTCCTCGGTGAGGTGTGAATCTGCAACGATGGCGAAGCTGAAAATGGGGCGGTCCGGATCGTTATTCACCTATGCATCTCCTGACCTTAATCATGCGCGACGTAATGGCACTCTTCCCCGATCTACGCCATTCCTCATCATTGTTCAGCAGAAGTTGCCAGCGCTGCCCAACAGCGGTGGGGAATAGCGAGAGGGTCTTGCGGGAATTCGCGGGCGAGAAGATCACGCAGATCATTGTCAAACGCCGCGACGGCATCGGCATTCAGGGAGCCACCCACACCCGCACTGGCGCGGACCCGACCACGCCATGCTTCGTGGGAATACATCTGGTCAATATCGAACAGGATTTCCTCGCCCCGCACATAACCGGCAGCATCCAGATCAGTCAGGAAATGCCGGTGTGGTGCCACCGCATCACCATAGGGCCATGTGGGGTTATGGGCCTCGATTAACTTCACTGTGGCACCCATCGCTGTACCGGGCTCGGGTATCCAGTCGAAGTGGCAAATAGCCAGTACACCGCCGGGGATTAAAACCCGTTTCACCTCGCGGGCTGCGCCGGGTCCGTCAAACCAGTGCCAGCACTGCCCGGCCACAACAACGTCGAAGATATGGTCCGGCTGGCCTGTGTTCTCGGCTGTGCCGTTCAGGAACGATACTTCCAACCCTGCCGCCAAAGAAAGCTGCCGTGCCTCATCCAGCATACTGTCGGAACGATCCAGGCCCGTGGCGACGGCCCCTTGTCTGGCAAATCCCCGAGCAAGCGTTCCCGTGCCGGTTCCCAGGTCCAGAATGCGTTGGGCCGGGTAGCCGATCCCGGCACGCTTCAGTGCAGTAAAAAAGATCTCCGGAAACCCGGCTCGGTGCCGGGCATAATCGTCAGCGCGATTGCCAAAGTCGGCGGTAAAGGTATGTGGATCAACCAAGTCCGGTGATCACATATGAATGGCACGTCCGCCAGCCGCCATGGCGGCTTCCTTGACCGCTTCGGGCAGACCCGGATGACCGTGACAGATGCGGGCAATATCCTCGGCAGATGCGCCAAGCTCCATTCCCACGACGATTTCCTGTATCAGATCGCCTGCCGCAGGGCCGATGATGTGGGCACCCAGAATGGCGTCGCTCTCTTTGTCGGCGAGGATCTTCACGAACCCATCCGCGTCCGCATTGGCACGCGCGCGTGAGTTGGCGGTAAACGGGAATTTGCCAACAACATACTCAATACCATCGGCCTTGAGTTGCTCTTCTGTTTTGCCCACGGAGGCAACTTCCGGGTGCGTATAGACAATGCCGGGAATGGAATCGTAATCGATATGTCCGGCCTCACCCGCAATGATTTCCACGGCGGCGACGCCTTCTTCCTCGGCTTTGTGGGCCAGCATGGCACCACCAATGACATCGCCGATGGCAAAAATACCCGGAACATTGGTCTGGAAATTCTTGTCGGCTTTGACAAAGCCGCGCTCGTCCATCTCCACGCCAGCCTCGGCAAGGCCAAGTTTGTCGGTAAAGGGGCGGCGACCAATAGCGACCAGCACAACATCAGCCTTCATTTTCTCGCTCTTGCTGGAATCCTTGGCCGACGCCATGGTGAGTTCCACGCTGCTTGCGCCCGCTTTGGCCCCGGTAACGCCGGTCGACATTTTGAACTTCATGCCCTGTTTGGTGAGGATGCGCTTCATGTTTTTCGAAATTTCCGAATCCATACCGGGCATAATGTGATCGAGGAATTCGACAACGGTGACTTCCGCACCCAGCCGTCGCCAGACAGAACCCAGCTCCAGGCCGATTACACCAGCGCCGATAACAACCATGTGTTTTGGAACTTTGGCCAATTCAAGTGCGCCGGTGGAACTGACGATGCGTTTCTCATCAATTTTGACGCCTTTCAGCGGCGTCACTTCGGACCCGGTAGCGATGATAATATCTTTGGTTTCAATGACCTCTTCCTTGGCACCTTTTTTGGACGCTTTAACGCCGACCTTGCCGGCTTCAATTATGCGACCCGTCCCAATCAGATAATCGACCTTGTTCTTTTTCAGAAGAAACTCGATACCCTTTGTCAGGTCCTCGACAACCTTGCTCTTGCGACCCAGCATGGTTTTCAGATCAACGGACAATCCGGTGGTCTTGATGCCGTGATCGGCGAACTCGTGCGCCGCCAGTTCATAGTGATGTGACGATTGCAGCAAGGCCTTCGATGGAATGCAGCCGACATTCAAACAAGTTCCGCCCAAACTACCCCGATTTTCAACACAGGCGGTTTTCAGGCCCAACTGGGCCGCGCGGATCGCAGCGACATAACCGCCGGGACCACCACCAATAACGACAAGATCATATGCTTCGCTCATGGGATTTCCTTAAACTCGGTTACGCATTACACATCAAGCAACAGGCGCTTGGGATCCTCGATGACATCTTTCATGCGGACCAGGAAGGATACAGCCTCTCGTCCATCGACAATGCGGTGATCATAGGTCAACGCCAGATACATCATGGGACGGATTTCCACATTGTTACCGATAGCCATGGGACGTTTCTGAATCTTATGCATACCCAGAATTGCGGATTGGGGCGCATTCAGAATAGGCATGGACATGAGGGAGCCGAACACGCCACCATTTGATATGGTGAAGGTGCCGCCCGACATTTCATCGATACCCAGCTTGCCATCCCGTGCCCGCCGACCGAAGTCTGCAATCTTGCCTTCGATATCAGCGAAATCCATTTCATCCGCGTCCTTGAGGACGGGCACGACGAGCCCCTGTGGTGAGCCGACTGCGACGCCGATGTTGTAGTAGTTCTTGTACACCATCTCGTCGCCGTAGATTTCACCATTGACCGCTGGCCATTCCTTCAGTGCTATAATGGACGCCCGCACAAACAGGGACATGAAGCCGAGACGAACACCGTGCTTTTTCTCAAAACTGTCCTTGAATTCGGCCCGCATGTCCATGGCTGCTTTCATATCCACCTCGTTCCAGGTGGTCAGCATGGCTGCCGTGTTCTGCGCATCTTTCAGACGTTGCGATATAATCCGGCGAAGGCGTGTCATTTTGACGACTTCTTCGCGTGGGTCGGCCGGACGCGGCGGCAAACTGCTGGGCGCACCTGGCGCCGGCACGCTGATCGCTGCAGGTCCGGTATTTCCCTGAATACTCCGGTAAATATCACCCTTGGTGAGGCGCCCGCCAGGACCTGTCGCCGCGATCTTGGCCGGGTCCAGATTGTGCTCGGTTACAAGCTTTCGAACCGCCGGTGACAGATTGACATGTGTCTGGCCGCCTGCCGGTGGCGCTGCTGGTGCAGGCGCTGGAGCTGGAGCCACTGCGGGTGCAGGCGCTGGGGCAGCCGCTGGCGTTGGCGCCGGTGCGGGCGCTGGTTCTGGCGCTGCCGCCGGTGCGGCTTCCGGTGCAGGTGCCGCTGCGGCGGGCTGCGGTGCAGCACCTGCTGCGCTCTCGTCGATTGTTCCCAGCAGGGCACCGACCTCCACATCGCTGCCTTCTGTGGCAATGACGCTGGTTAATGCGCCGGCGACAGGTGCATTGACTTCCACCGTTACCTTGTCGGTTTCCAGTTCGACAATCGGTTCATCGACGGCGACGGCGTCACCCGCGTTCTTAAACCATTTGGAAACTGTTGCTTCCGAAACGGATTCACCTAGCACTGGAACTTTGACTTCAACGACCATGTTGTCCTCCGGTCATGGGTATTCCTCTGCCGTTTATTCGTTGGCAGAATTCAAAACTACTTCTTCTTCGATTTCTTAGGCGTTGCCTTTTTAGGTGCGGCTTTACGTGCGGCTGGCTTTTTGGTTGAGCCACGCGGCACATCAAGTGCGTCATGCACCAATTGAATTTGCTCAGCAACGTGAACCTTGTTTGATCCCGTGGCCGGTGATGCAGCAGCCGCACGGCCAGCATATCCAACACGCACGCCGTCCCGGCCAATGTCATCCAGAAGGTCTTCCATTGGTTCGCGAATGAATGTCCATGACCCCATATTTCTGGGCTCTTCCTGACACCAGACGAAGTCAGCGTTGACAAAGCGTTTCAGTTCCACGCCCAAGGCATCACTCGGGAACGGATAGAGCTGCTCAAGGCGCATGATATAGATATCCTTGATGCCGCGTTTATCACGCTCGTCTTCCAGATCATAATAAACCTTGCCGGAACACAGAACGACGCGTTTTATTTTTTCGTCTGACGCCAGTCTATTCTCGAACTGGGCATCGTCCCAGAGAACCCGGTGGAATGTTGTATCTTCCGCCATTTCATCCAGACGCGAGATACATTTCTTGTGCCGCAACAAGGACTTCGGCGTCATGATAATCAGAGGTTTGCGGAATTCCCGCATGAGTTGACGCCGCAGCACGTGATAATAGTTGGAAGGCGACGTGATATTGCAGACCTGCATATTGTCTTCGGCGCACAACTGCAGATATCGTTCCAGCCGGGCGGAACTGTGTTCCGGGCCCTGCCCCTCAAAGCCGTGTGGCAACAACATGACCAGACCGGACATCCGTAACCATTTGGATTCACCGGATGCAATGAACTGATCAATAATCACCTGTGCCCCATTGGCGAAATCACCAAACTGGGCTTCCCACATGATCAGCATCTGAGGCTCAGCCATGGAGTAACCATACTCAAATCCCAGAACACCTGCTTCAGAAAGCGGGCTGTCCAGAACCTCAAAAGGTGACTGGCCAAACCTGATATTGTTCAGCGGGATATAGCGTTCCTCGGTGGTTTGCTCGACCAGTACGGAATGTCGTTGCGAGAACGTACCACGGCCACAGTCCTGACCGGATAAACGAACCGGATGTCCATCAATCAACAACGTGCCAAACGCGAGAGCCTCTGCCGTGGCCCAATCGACACCTTCGCCCGTATCAATCATCTGACGTTTGTTTTTCAACTGGCGGACGATCTTGGAATGCAGGTTGAAGTTGTCCGGTACCTTGGTCAACGCTTCACCAACCGCTTTCAAACGGTCCAGTGGTACAGACGTATCGCCACGCCTGGCATCGCCGGAAGCCACGCTCATACCCGCCCAGGACCCTTCCAGCCAGTCAGCCTTATTGGATTTGTAGTTTTCGGATGCTTCGAAAGCGTCATCCAGGGTCTGTTGAACATCACCCCACATGCCCTCCACTTCCTGCTCGGTCATGGTGCCTTCGCTCAGCAGCTTGCGCGCGTAGATGTCACGGGTTCTGGGGTGCGTGGAAATCTTTTTGTACATCAGAGGCTGAGTGAACATGGGCTCATCACCCTCGTTGTGCCCGTGGCGGCGATAACAGATCATATCCACAACCACGTCTTTGCCAAATCTCTGCCGGTACTCGATGGCAATTCGCGCACTATGTACAACCGCTTCCGGGTCGTCGGCGTTCACATGGAATATGGGTGCCGAGACAATCTTTGCTACATCAGAGCAGTACGGTGAAGAACGCGAGAACCGTGGCGAGGTGGTAAACCCGATCTGATTGTTGATGACATAGTGAATTGTGCCACCGGTCTTGTACCCGTGCAGGTGAGACAAATCAAAAGTCTCGGCAACGAAACCCTGTCCGGCAAATGCGGCATCACCGTGCAGCAACAGGCCCATGACCTTTTCGCGCTCGTGATCGTTCTTTTGCATTTGCTTGCCACGAACTTTACCAAGAACGACCGTGTTTACGCACTCCAGATGCGAGGGGTTTGCTGTCAACGACAAGTGCACGGATCGACCGTCAAACACACGGTCTGACGAGGTGCCCAGATGGTACTTCACATCGCCGGAACCCTGGACATCGTCCGGGTGCGCGGCGTTGCCCTGGAATTCGGAGAAAATTGCCTGAAACGGCTTGCCCATCAGATTGGCAAGAACGTTCAGTCGACCTCTGTGGGCCATGCCCAGCACGATCTCTTCCAGGCCAAGTTGGGAGCCGCGCTTGATTATCTGCTCAATGGCAGGGACCAGGCTTTCACCACCATCCAGACCAAAGCGTTTGGTTCCGGTGAACTTCTTGTCCAGATACCGCTCGAACCCCTCCGTTTCACTGAGCGAGCGAAGAATGGCCTTCTTGCCCTTGTCCGTGAAGTGGGCCTGATTCTGGATGCTTTCCATGCGTTCCTGAATCCAGGCTTTTTCGGCCGGATCCTGAATGTGCATAAATTCGATACCGATCGTGCCGCAATATGTGCGTTGCAGGACTGTAATGATTTCACGCAGGGTCGCGCTTTCCATACCCAGCACATAATTCAGGAATATTTCGCGATCCATATCCTTGTCAGAGAAACCATACGTGGCGGGATCAAGTTCAGGGTGATCCTTGGGTTCCTCCAGCTTCAGCGGATCCAGGTCCGCCAACATGTGCCCTCGAACCCGGTAAGACCGGATGAGAGTCAATGCGCGAATGGAATCCATGGTTGCTTCGCGAACCTGCGTACTGTTGACCGCGGCACGGGCAGACTGTGGCTGATAGGCCGGTTGATCGTGCTGGGTCGGGGCCATTTGCTCTGACAATGGCGTCAGGCTGGCTTCGCCTACGACACGGGCATCGGAGGGCGACCATGTCGCACCGCGCTGTTCCGCATCAAGGATGCCCGCTTCATCAGCCAGATCTGCAAAGAACTCCTGCCACCGTGTATCTACCGACCCTGGATCGTCCAGATACCGTTCGTAAAGTTGCGCAATGTAAACCTGATTACTGGAATGAATGAAATTGGAAGGATCGGCGGCGCTCATGGTTTCCCAGACGTCGATTAGGCAACGTCTGCCCCTTTGTTGATTACCTGTAACGATTACCGTAAGCGCAAAATCGACCAACTCAAAGAAAACATTGACGAAATCGGAAAAAAACAAGGCCCGGACGGTGTTTTTACCGTCCGGGCCAGCACTTTCTAAATTTAATTCTTTACTTAGGCTGTTTAACCAATCGCTTTTATCATGGTCTCGCCGATCAGTGCCGGAGATTCCGTTACATGAATGCCAACGGCCTTCATGGCATCTATCTTGTCACCTGCACCGCCCTTGCCACCGGAAATGATAGCACCGGCGTGGCCCATGCGACGACCGGGAGGAGCCGTAAGCCCGGCAATGAAACCAACAACCGGCTTTTTGGTGCCTGACGCTTTAATAATTTCAGCGCCGTCTTCCTCGGCCGAGCCGCCGATTTCACCAATCATGACAATGGCCTCGGTCGCATCATCTTCGATGAACATGGTCAGGCAATCAACAAAATTGGTGCCATTGACCGGATCGCCGCCAATCCCGATGCAGGTTGACTGGCCCAGACCGACGGCTGTGGTCTGCGCCACCGCCTCGTAGGTCAGCGTGCCCGAACGCGACACAATGCCAACTTTGCCCGGCTTGTGGATGTGTCCCGGCATAATGCCAATCTTGCATTCGTCGGGTGTAATGATTCCGGGACAGTTGGGACCGATCAGGCGCGTGCCCGAACCTTCCAGTGCCCGTTTCACCCGCACCATGTCCAGCACCGGAATGCCTTCGGTAATGCACACCACCAGTTCGACACCCGCATCAATGGCTTCCAAAATAGCATCGGCGGCGAACGGCGGTGGCACATAGATAACCGACGCATTGGCATCAGTTTCACTGACCGCATCGGCGACTGTGTCGAATACGGGGAGGTCCAGATGTTTGGTTCCACCTTTGCCCGGCGTGACGCCGCCAACCATTCTGGTTCCATAAGCCACGGCCTGCTCGGAATGGAAAGTGCCCTGTGCACCCGTGAAACCCTGACAAATGACGCGTGTGTTTTTATCAACAAGTACAGACATCAGCTTGCCTCCTTCACGGCTTGGACAATTTTCCGGGCAGCATCGCCCAGGTCATCACCGGAAATAATCGGCAGGCCTGAATCAGCCAGTATCTGAATGCCCTGCTGAACGTTGGTACCCTCCAGTCTGACCACCAGAGGAACATTGAGGCTGACCTCACGGGCCGCCGCAACCACACCTTCGGCAATAACGTCACAGCGCATGATGCCGCCAAAGATATTGACCAGAATACCCTCCACATTGGGATCGGACAGGATGATCTTGAAGGCCGCCGTTACGCGTTCCTTGGTCGCACCACCGCCCACATCCAGGAAGTTGGCGGGCGAACCACCATAAAGCTGGGTGATGTCCATGGTCGCCATGGCAAGACCGGCACCGTTCACCATGCAGCCAATATTTCCATCAAGCTTGATGTAGTTCAATTCGTGCTGTGCGGCTTCCAACTCCATGGGATCTTCTTCGTCTTCATCGCGCAATTCTTCTACGGCCTTCTGACGGTAGAGCGCGTTGTCATCGAAGTTCACTTTGGCGTCCAGCGCAACAACCTCACCTGCACCGGTAATCACCAGAGGATTGATTTCGACGATCGAGCAGTCGAGTTCGTTAAAAGCACGATACATAGCCAGCATAAACTTGACGGCTGATCCGACCTGCTTGCCTTCCAGTCCGAGACCAAACGCGAGTTTTCGTGCATGATAGGGCATCATACCGGTTGCGGGGTCAATGGAGACCTTGAGGATTTTCTCCGGCGTGGCATGTGCCACTTCCTCAATTTCCATACCGCCTTCTGTTGACGCCATCATGGTCAGACGGGAGGTATCGCGATCCAACAGCATACCGAGATACAATTCCCGGGCGATATCACAGCCATCCTCAATATACAGACGCTTGACCTCCTTGCCCGCAGGTCCGGTCTGTTTTGTGACCAGAATGTGCCCGAGCATTTCTTCAGCACTTTTGCGGACATCGTCTACGGACTTGACGACTCGGACGCCGCCTTCGCCATCCGGATTGTCCTGAAACCGGCCGGCACCGCGTCCGCCAGCATGGATCTGGGACTTCACCACAAATATGGGACCGCCCAGTTCTTCGGCACATTTAACGGCCTCGTCCACCGTATAGGCTACACCGCCATCCACAATTGCAACGCCATATTTGGCCAGCAATTGCTTTCCTTGATACTCATGTATATTCATGTCTGCCTCGCTCGTGAAGATGGGCTTGAACGGGAAAACTCCTGGTGATGCCCCCGTTACCCATACTGGTTCAACTCCCTATTTCTTTTTTGCGGCCGCTTTTTTCTTAGGCGCGACTTTCTTTGGTGCGGCTTTCTTTGGTGCGGCTTTCTTTGGTGCGGCTTTCTTGGCTACCGCTTTCTTGGTGACTGATTTTTTTGTAACTGGCTTTTTGGCGACCGCAGGTTTTGTCTTCTTCGCCGCTACTTTCTTAGTCGCTTTTTTTACAGGTTTTTTTGCGGCTGCCGTGGCGGCTTTTTTATCCTTGTCGATCATACCCTTGGTTATCTCGATCAGACCCTGGACTGCCTTGACCGATTTACGGAATGCCGCCCGTTCGGCTGCATCCAGTTTGATCTCGATGACCCGCTCCACACCGCGCGCACCAATGATGCATGGTGCGCCCACATAGATGCCCTTCTGCCCGTACTGACCTTTCAGGTATGCCGCGCACGGCAGAACCCGTTTTTTATCCTTGAGAAAACTTTCGGCCATGGCAATGGCAGAAGATGCCGGAGCGTAAAATGCCGAGCCGGTTTTCAGCAAACCGACGATTTCGGCACCACCATCGCGGGTGCGCTGAACAATATCATCCAGACGTTTTTGTGTGGTCCAGCCCATTTTTACCAGATCAGGTAACGGAATACCGGCAACCGTGGAATAGCGTGTCAGCGGCACCATGGTGTCACCATGACCGCCCAATACAAAGGCCGTTACATCTTCAACGGAGACCTTGAATTCTTCAGACAGGAAATAGCGGAATCGGGCGGAATCGAGCACGCCAGCCATACCGACGACCATGTTATGCGGCAGCCCTGATGCCTCGCGCAGCGCCCAGACCATGGCATCCAGCGGGTTCGTGATACAGATCACAAACGCCTTGGGCGCGTACTGTTTGATGCCCGCACCAACGCTCTGCATGACTTTGGCGTTAACGCCGATCAGGTCGTCGCGGCTCATGCCGGGTTTGCGGGCGATGCCCGCCGTCACGATAATGACGTCAGCGCCCTTGATGGCAGAATATCGATTTGCACCAACCATGGATGCATCAAAACCATCGACAGGAGACGACTCGGCGATATCGAGCGCCTTGCCCTGAGGGATGCCGTCAACAATATCGAACATCACGACATCGCCCAGTTCTTTTAATCCGGCAAGGTGGGCCAGCGTGCCACCAATATTACCAGCGCCGATGAGTGCGATTTTATTCCGTGCCATCTTAGAATTCCATTTTCTGTTCGTTGTTCCGTCAGGTGAAGCCCACCCATTTATACCATCCCACGCGCTGATGCACAGGACATTAGCAGGACATCAGGCAGAGACATGCTCCATAGCGATATAATCGGGTGATTGCATTTCCATCAGTCGCGATACGGTTCGCTCAAACTCGAATGCGCCGTCACCTTCTGTATACAGGGTTTCTGGGGGTGATGCGGCTGAGCAGATCAGATTGACCTTGGCCTCATAGAGCGCATCGATAAGCGTCACGAACCTTTTAGCTTCATTGCGACGTTCCGGGCCCAGTTGCGGGATGTCACTCATGATAACCGTGTGGAACCTTGCGGCAATCGCCAGATAATCGCCCGGCCCAAGCGGCTGTTCACACAACGCAGAAAAATCAGTAAAGGCAACGCCTTCTGCCGTCTGTGGGAAATGAATATCGCGGCCCTGTATTTGTAATGTGAGCCGTTCGGCTGTCGCACCAATGGTCAGGCGGTCAAAGGCCTCGTTCAGTTTCAGTTTTGATTCGCCATCTGCCGGACTCATAAAAACATTCATGGTCTGAATTCTTTCCAGCCGGTAGTCCGTTGGACTGTCCAGTTCGATGACCTCCATTTTTTCGTTGATGAGGTCAATGAACGGCAGAAACAGATCACGCTGGAGCCCGTCCTTGTACAAATCATTGGGAGGGCGGTTGGATGTCGCAACAACAACCACGCCGGCCTCGAATAGCGTTTCGAACAAACGACCCAAAATCATGGCATCTGCGATGTCGGTAACATGAAACTCGTCAAAACACAGTAACCAGGCCTGATCAACAATGACTTTTGAGAGCGCCGTCAACGGATCTTTCTCCGCTTTAACCTTTCCGGCTTCCTGCGCTTTACGATAGCTGTGAACGCGGCGGTGGACCTCCTGCATAAAGGCGTGAAAATGGATGTGCTTGCGGTCGTCCACCGATGAATTGGCGTAGAAAATCTCCATGAGCATGGATTTGCCACGGCCGACACCACCCCACATGTAGATGCCCTTCGGGGGAGTCTTTCGTCCGCCGCGAAAACTCAGTCTGGCCCGCCACCCGGTCGCGCCCATTTGCAGGCCATAGGGTTGCAGAGCCCGATGCAGCGCCTGCATTCGGTCCATGGCATAGGCCTGACGCGGGTCCGCCTGGATATCGCCATTGCGGATCAATCCCTCGTAAGCATCGCGTGGCTGGGTCGTTACAAACATGGTAGTACCTTGGCTGAGGCAGACATCATAGGCAATACAGTAGCATTCGATTGTGCTAGATTCTGATCAGGAAATGAGGGCCAGGAAAAGAGCCCGAAGAAAGAAAGTTGCGAAATGGAAATTCCTGAAGTTCGGGGATCAGAAGCAGTTATACGGCTGGTTGCCTTTCTGGGCGTCTTTTTCCTGATGGCACTGTGGGAAATCGCCGCGCCACGTCGACCGTTAACCCGTCCAAAAGGCGAACGCTGGGTGATCAATATCCTGATCACGGCAATCAATACAATGATCGCCCGTTTTCTGTTGCCCGCAATTGCGTTGAGCGCTGCTTTTCTGGCCGAAGATAATGACTGGGGTATCTTGCACATGGCTGGCGCACCCGAGGCCGTTGCACTAATTGCCTCGTTGCTGCTGCTTGATCTGGCGATTTACATACAGCACGTCGTGTTTCACCATGTTCCCGTGCTGTGGCGATTGCACCGGGTCCATCATTTTGATCTGGATTTCGACGTCACAACAGGACTCCGGTTTCACCCCATCGAAATCATCCTTTCCCTGCTGATTAAAGCTGCGGTGATTATAGTGCTTGGCGCAGATCCGCTGGCGGTAGTGCTGTTCGAAATCATACTGAATGCATCATCCATGTTTAATCATGGCAATGTTCGCATGCCGAAGATTATGGATGACATCCTGCGGATTGTGATTGTGACGCCGGATATGCACCGCGTTCATCATTCAACGGTGCAGACGGAGACGGATCAGAACTTCGGATTTTTTCTGTCTGTCTGGGACCGCGTGTTCAGAACCTATCAGGCGCAACCGAAGGCGGGACATATGGATATGGAGATTGGACAAAGCCTGATCCGCGACCCGCGTCAACTGTCGCTGCCAGCCCTGCTCGTGCAACCGTTCCGTAAACTGGATTAGATCACAGCCTGGTCGTTATTCGGATGCCGGTAATGCCGGGTTCTCAGCGTCACTTTGTTCGGACGAATCGAGGGGTTCGGATTGAGCTTCCCGAGCGGCCTTCTTTTCAGCAAGACGCCTGGCCTTTTTCTCGGCCTTAAGGCGTTCGCGTTCTTTGCGTTCAAAATCGTAGTTGGGCGTTCTAGCCATCTCTACTCCCAATGAATAAAAGCTGCCGTCCCCAACTTACGTCGGAGACGGCGGCAATTTTAATTAGTCAACGACCTTCAGGTCTTCAGCGGAAGATTTTCCGTTCTGACCAGCCTGAAGTTCATAAGAAACCTTCTGACCTTCGTTCAACGTGCCCAGACCAGCGCGTTCGACAGCAGAGATGTGTACAAACGCATCATTAGAGCCATCTTCGGGCTCAATGAAGCCAAAACCTTTGGTTGGGTTGAACCATTTTACAGTACCAGTAGCCATAGTTATTTTTTCCTTCTAACAGGCGTCATGATTTCGCGCCTCACACCATGTGGCGGCGCGGTCTATTCAACGATCACAATGTCAGGGGATAACTAAGCTAAGCAGCGTACCGATCATCTAGGTAAGCCAAAACATATGTAAAACGTATGGAGGGGTATATAGGGCACTTCCCTCGAAAGTCAATGACCATTGACGAATCGTATACCTGGGCAATGGCTTTCGTCACCCGGATTAACGGCGCGCGGGCGGAACATAAATCTCCACAATCTTCAGGATCTCGGATTCAGGGAATGCAGTCCGCTTTCCATATCAACGTTTCATCCTGAACTTCACTGTTCATAAACACCTGGAGGGTATAAGATGTCCTATGAAGAGAACAGACACCCCCATCAACCCTGGTGACGTATTTCGCAAACATGGTCGTTATGAGAGCGTTTGGGTCGTCAAAGATCACCTGCACTTGTTTGGCTATCCGCCTCATGTACACATTACGCCCATAAACGATCCGGCGCGATCACTGGCATATGCGAATGCGGCTTTGTCCGACCCTAGTCTTTTTGTTCGAGTCGACACCTAATGCCCTACTGATTAACTGCCCGGCACAGCGGTATTTTAAGGCACCCTGCTTAGTCCCCGCTGAGCACCCGTTAAATGTCCTCTTCAAGTGCACCTTATCAGGTCCCGTCAAGTTAGTTGGCGGTGATGGAAAAATTGGTGAAGTAAGGTGCCGTTCCATTGCAGCCCCTAATGCTGAACCACAGCCACAAACTCTAAGAGAAAGGAAATATCACAATGAAAAACTCTGCAAGAATGACGGCGGAGGAGAAATTCGCCGCAAGTCAGAAGAAGGAAGAACAAGCCCTTAGTGATAGAGAAACTGCTGCCCGTAAACGGGCGGATAAAACGGCACGCTTAAAGGCGCTTCGGCTGGGCAATTCCGAAACAAAACCTGAAGCATGAAGCCGAGTGCTCATAACCAAAGAACCGCCACAGTAACGGAATATTTCCGACTTCAACATGCCGTTCAATTCATTGAAATTATTGGCAGAAAATTCTGATTTCAGCGCGACACAGGATGTAATTGCGGGTCCAGAAATCCGTCCAAATGGATTTTTGGCGTGTCAACTCATTGCGCAAACTTTAGTTTCCGACCGAAGACTATTGAGATGAGCCAGAAATTCGAAGGAAACGAAGTGAGAAGCATGAACTCTGTTGGCTTTGGTCCGCAAATCCGCAAATCACCTTTTTTCGATGCAACGCTTAGGTGGGGTGCCAAGGGGTTTTCTGTGTATAACCACATGTATATTCCACGGGACTTTGGCGATCCTGCTGAGAATTTTTGGAATCTTGTTAACGACGCTATCCTTTGCGACGTAGCTGTCGAACGTCAGGTCGAAATTACCGGCCCGGACGCGGCGCGTTTTGTTCAACTTTTGACGCCCCGCGACTTGTCCAACTTGGCCGTTGGGCAGTGCAAGTATGTGCTTATAACCAGTCACGAGGGTGGCATTATCAATGACCCGGTTCTGCTGCGGTTAGCTGAAAATCATTTCTGGATATCATTGGCTGACAGCGACACCTTGTTGTGGGCGAAAGGCGTCGCGGTGTATGCGAATTTGGATGTGACCATTATAGAACCCGATGTTTCTCCACTTCAACTCCAAGGGCCTAAATCGCTGGCGATCATGCAGGCATTGTTTGGCAGAGAAATCGCCGACCTGCGGTACTTCTGGCTTGTTGAGACGACGCTAAATGACATCCCGTTGGTTGTCTCACGTACCGGGTGGTCAAGCGAGCTGGGATATGAAATCTATTTGCGAGACGGCT
>JAJFID010000282.1 GCA_021775325.1 Rhodospirillales bacterium | reverse complement strand
AAAGGTGAAGTGGGCCGCCAGGTCACCACCCTGGTTGCCGGAAAGAACAGATTTGTAGTTGGCCTTGATCTCGGCGGCTGACCGCGCCGTGCTCCAGATTCGCACATCATCCATCTGCCCGGGGAAAAACAGATCGTCGTTTGCACGGGCGCCGATACGGATGTCCTCACCCGAGTCATCTGGGGTGAGAGTCTTGGACACAGATTTTACCAACTCACCATCCACGTAGAACACAATTGTGTCAGAGGCGGCATTGTGGCTCAGGGCGACGTGATGCCATTCACCATCCGCCAGATTGGCCGAATCACTCTCCGTGCTTTGGTTGTTGTTGATGAACCGCAGCTTGCCGCTAGTAAGCATAAAGTTCTTTTCGGTAAAAAGGCCCGCACCGCCCTTGGTCAACAGCATGTGGTTGCCGGAGCTCGTGGTTTTGATCCATGTCTCCATGGTAAAGTCAGCAGCCAGATTGATTGTGCCGGGACTTGCCACCTGGAACTGGTCATTGACACCATCCAGACTTGCAACCTGCCGGGATGCCAGTTCCGGTCCTTCGGTCAGAAGGCCGCCCGGGACGGTGGCCGTTCCTTTGCTGACACCATCGACAAAGACCTGCACCTGATTGAAGACATCGCCGTTGCCGTTGTCGAAGATGTCGAAACTGACAGAGAGACCGGACGAGGTTCCGTTCTCCGCTACATTGCCAATGAAGGTGTTGGCACCGTAGCTGAAACTGAAACCATCGGCAGTGGCTTGACCCTGGACGTCGTCGATCTTGAGATCGAAGTTCGCCGTGAAGTACTGGGTGTTTTCGCTGGTGCCGGTGGGATTCACCAACAAAGCACCCTGCTGGCTCGATCCGCCATTTGTCAGATCGATCTGGCCAAAGCTGTTCAACGCCGCGTTGCCGGTCAGCGTCACATTGGACGGTACACTCGTGAAGTTGGAATCGAGGATTGTCGCAGTTGTCAGCGCCCCGGCCCCGAAAACTGTCTGCGTACCCGTGGTCTGGGCGGTATTGATCCAGGCCTCCCAGGTTGTCGCATTGCCGTTGACCAGTGTCGAGGAATTACCCAACGCCAGATTGTCACCGCCTGCGAAGGTCAGAACCTGCTGAGGCGTGGCGGCGGTGGAGAATTGCTCAAACGACTGATCAATGCTGACCGTGCGCGTAACCGAAGTGGCGTCGTTGCCGGACGCCGCATCGCGCACATCGAAGGTGATCGTCCGGTTGCTGATCCCCGGGTCGTCGGTCGTGCTGTTGTACTGGATAGCACGGGCCAGGGCCTGAACCGACGTATCATTCGCCGATGCGTTCAGCGTGACCGTTAGCGCTGTGGAACCCGTTCCGCCGCTGGCCGTTCCGATGGTAACCCCGCCGTACGTGACGTTGGAACCATTAAGGCCAATCTGTGTGGCGCCCGTACCCTGATTGGGGATGACAAGCTGATCGGTGGCTTCCGAGCCGTTGCTGATGGTGATCTTCAGGAATCCGCCGTTATAACTGTTTTCCGGGTCCGTAATCGAAATCAGCGGATCGATGGCAATGGCACCATCGCCGGGCAGGAAGCCGCTGACACCCGCTTTGGCGGTCAGGGTCGGCGTGCCCGCTGCGGCAACATCAATGGTCCGCGTTTTCACAGCAGACGTCGCGCCGTCACCGTCCGTCAGCGTAAACGAGACAACCGGGTCATTGGCGGGATTGGCCGCACCGTTGGTGTTCTGATAGGTGATCTGACGAGCCAGCGCCTGCACGGCTGCCGGTGTGGCATTGCCATTCAGGGTGACCGTCAGCGCGGTATCATTGGTTCCGCCGGCAACCGTACCGATGACCACCAGGCCGCCCGTCGCGCCGTAACTCACGTCGGTACCGCTCACGCCGATCTGGCCGGTGCCCGTGCCCTGATTGATGATCGTCAGTATGTCGTCCGCAGCCACGTTGTTGGTGGTAACCTGAACCGTCAACACCCCGCCATCCAGATCGGATGAATCCACATCCGTGATGGTGATTCCGCCATCGATCACCTGGGCTGCGGCGCTGACGGTAAATGCCGTCGATCCTGACGAAACCGTGGTCACGGGTGCATCATTGACGGCAGCCACATCAATGCTGACCGTATTTGCCGTGAGGAATGATGCGCCACTACGGGCCGAAAAATCGAATTCGAAGGTCGTCGTCGGGCTGTTCAGGTCAGTATTGGGTTTGATGACCAGTTCACCGGCATTGATCTGCGCGATTGTAATCACATCGCCCACAGATACGGCGGTCGTCTGGTCCGCCCGCGTCAGCGTGCCGTTTGTGGGCAGGCTGTCAATCCTGACAGCACTCAGTGCATCGCCATCGTTCTGCGTAAAGCTGGATGTGAAGTTCGCTGCCGTAAAGACGTACGCCGTATCTTCGGTCCCCGAAACGCTCACATCCGTACTTGTTGCCGGCTCTGGCGGCGGCGGCGGTGGAGGCGGCGGCGGCGGCGGCGGCGGTGGTGGCGGCGGCGGTGGCGGCGGCGGCGGCGGGGGCGGGGGAGGTGGTGGCGGTGGCGGGGGCGGCGGAGGTGGCGGAGGTGGCGGTGGCGCGCCGAACAGGTTGTTTTTGCCGTAGTCCAACGGAGGAGGTGGCGGTGGCGGAGGAGGTGGCGGTGGAGGCGGAGGCGGCGGTGGCGGTGGCGGTGGTGGTGGAGGTGGTG
>JAJFID010000281.1 GCA_021775325.1 Rhodospirillales bacterium | reverse complement strand
AGTGTGCCCCCCGGTGGCACAGCGCGTGCCTTGATCATATGCCTGACGTCAAGTTAACCCTGTTGGTAGGGCAATACGCCCAGGCTGCCTATCTGGGTAAAAGCCGGTATCGTACCATGACCGAAACGGTTCGAAACGGGCATGAATTCGCCCCCGGGTTCCTGCCCACGCCGCACCCCAGTTGGCGGACAACCGGTTGGCTGAGAAACAACCCGTGGTTTGAGTCGGAGATACTACCCGATTTAAGACGAAAGGTTCGTAAATTAACCCTTTAAATCGGTCCATTATGCTGTTAATAGCAAAATAGGCTCAGCGAGCTGATTTTACACTGTCTCTTTTGTTGTTTTTTGACTAAGATCACGACGAAAAGCTTTTAGCGGCCGTTGTTATTTCTGGGGGAGATGGTCTGCAAAGGAGGGCTTATGCATACAATATCTGACAATGATCTGTTTCAGCGTCTGGCCTTTGACAACCCGTGGTGGGAGTTCACAGACGATACCACCGTGAAGTTCAAAAATGCCGCTCGACGCACCTTTTTTCCGGCATTTTTCACCCGGTTGATGAAAGCGGGGCAGGGTAATGTGCTGACCCTGGCAGGACCGCTCCGGGCTGGCAAAACCGTGATGATGCGTCAGATGGTGGCGCACCTGATCGAAAAGGGCACCTCGCCCAAGGCCGTTTTTTACTGTGCCATGACCACGCCCAGTTATACGGCAACCAATCTGGGTACCCTGTTCGAGATGTTCTGTCGCCGTTATCGACACGGTCCGAACGCGGAACTGTTCATCTTTTATGACGAAATCCAGTACCACAAGAACTGGGAAGAAGAGCTGCTGAAACTGGCCGCCCAGCGCCCCAATACGCGGATTGTCGCCGCGGTCTCTGCCGGTGCGCCCTCGCTGATACCGGATTCCACCACCCATAACGGTCGCATGAGCACCTTTGTCCTGCCGCCGCTCACGTTCCTGGAATTCCTGCGTTACCGGGGCAGCGAAGATACGCTGTTTGACCTACGCGAATCCAAAGGCAGTGACGGTCAGAACAGGGTCAATGTAGCCGTTAAAAAAGGTGGCCTGCCGCATCTTAATGCCGAGTTCCATCGTTACGTGAATTTTGGTGGTTTCCTGGAAGGCATTCTGGGCAGCCAGCGCGACGGCACCCCGGCACCCACGTTCATTCGCGATGGTGTTTCCGACCGCGTCCTGCACAAGGACCTGGCCGGTATGTACGGCATCAATGACGCCCAGGAACTGAACCGGGTGTTTGGTCTGCTGGCCTTCAATACGGCCCGCGAGGTCAGCATGGATGATCTGGCCAAGGCTGCGGGAATCGCCAAAAATACCCTGCGGAAATATCTGGATTACCTGGAATCCGCATTCCTGATCCGCCGCCTGCCGCGCGTGGACAGGGACTGCAAACGATTCCAGCGGGCTGTGGCCTTCAAGGTGTACCTGACCAGTCCGTGTCTCTACAGCGCCCTGTTCGGGCCGGTGGCCGCCGACGACCAGTTCTTTTCACGGCTGGCCGAAACAGCGCTGGTTTCCCAGTGGCTGGGGGCCAAGTCGGTTGCTGATCTGCACTATGCAAGCTGGCGCGGTGGCACCACGGACCTCATGGCCATGCACCCGGAAACAGGCATCCCTGATCATGTCTATGAAATCGACTGGAACGACAGGTATGGATCGCCCGAAAACCGGCCTGACAATCTGGTGGATTTTGTCGAGCGCAATAACAAGGCCGCCCTGCCCTATATCCTGACCCGTAACATGGCCCGGCCGGGCATGATGCGCGATATCAACCTGACGCTCGCGCCCATCGCGTTGTACTGCTACTGGCTCGACCGCGACCCGACACTGCGATCCTTCCATAGCCAGAAATAATGACGGCGTCACATGATCCGGTTCTTTACAGGCTCCCGTAATTTTTCCTGAGCGACACTCCGGCAGACCGGATTTCAAACCTTCCCGGAAGCCGGGTCTGCAAAAATACGCCCCGTCAGTGTCTCCACGTACGTGCCATAGTGAATAGGCTCGTATCGAGGCGGATTCTCGAGTGTGGCACACTCCGGCAGACATTTCACCACCGTGTCGAAGTCCGGATTGAAAAACATGGGGATGGAGTATCGGTCCGAATCAGACCGGTTGGTGACCCGGTGCGCTGTTGAGGTGAAGCGGTCATTGGTCCAGAAAGCCATCAAGTCACCAATATTGATCACAAATGATCCGGGTATGTAAGGGGCTTCAATCCATTCGCCGGACCGCAATCGTAGCTCCAGACCGCCCTGATCATCCTGCATGAGTAGCGTCAGCGTGCCAAAGTCCGTATGGGGTGCCGTTCCAAACTGCCCAGGCTGAACTGAGGTCGGCGGATAACGCATAAGCCGCCAGAGAATGGCCGGGTTGCGATGAAAGGGTGCAAAATAGTCTTCAGGCAAACCCAGCCCAAGAGCAAACCCTGGCAACAGCATGTGACCAACCGCAGTAACCGCTTCGAAGTAGGCCTCCATGGCGGGACGAAATCCCGGCAGGACCGGCCACTGATTCGGGCCATGCATGGGTTTGCCATCGCGAACATGTGGATGATCGACGGGCAAATCGATACCAAACTCAAACACTTCCTTCTGATCCGGCGGATTACCCGGCACGGTAATCGTTCCATCGCGCCGATAACCGCGCTGACAATCATCCACAGCCAGTGCCTGCTTGGCGTCATCCGACAGACCGAAGAACAGTTTGGAGTAGCGGAATGCATCGTCGATGACAGCGTCCGGCACCGGATGAGAAACCAGATAGAAAAAGCCGATCCGCTCGCAGGCCTCTGCGAGCACGCCTGCTGCTTTTGCCTTGTACGGGCTGTCAGAACACAGCATTTGCATATCAATAACCGGTATTTCTCCGTCACGTGCAGGGCGAACGCCGGCATCTTCCAGCGGTGGTGGAATACTGTTGCCGTCCGGATCGACCCGATAACTGGTAAGAGAGTGCTTGTCGTCCATGGCTGTTTCACGGTTGTCAGAGGGTTGAGCGTCGAGATACTCAGTCTTCCAGATATTCGCACCATTCTCAATCCGGCAATGTTCTATCGAGATAGCAGACCAGCGCCCCGGGCATCGAACAATGCGGTAACGAACCCTGGGCGGCAGTATTTTCGAACAACGTTTGAACAACAGAAATTGCTCTCTGTATTCTCCGACAAATGGCGGTATGAAACCGGGCTGGCAGACGCCTGTTTCCGGTATTCGAGAGTTTTTAAGAGTTGAAGCGGCGGGCGGGATCCATATTATCGGTACTGGGCGGATATTTGCTTATACGTTTCGCTTACAAACGGTAATGAAGAAGTCGTGCCCATGTTGATCAGAAATTTCCTTACAGCCCAAAAACAGGTTCAGGAAAGCTCGCACGACGGAACCGGGCCTGTGGACCTGTACGAAATCTGGGGCACGTCGGACTTCAATAGCGCCGTGGACTTTATGGACCGCATGGTGGTGCCGCCGGGCACCAGGGTCGGTTATCACCAGCACGGTAACAATGAAGAGATGTATGTGGTGCTCAGCGGTCAGGGCACCATGACCATTGACGGTAAGACCGTCGCCGTTGGCACAGGCGATATGATCCTGAACCCGGTGGGCGGCGAACACGGTCTGCACAACGATTCTGACAACGACATTGATCTGCTGGTTATTCAGATATCGCTCTGATCGAACCCGGTGTAAGGGCGCACACCTGATATCGGTGTACGCTCTCTTTTACAAGTTGACTTAGCTGGCTGCGCCAATGAGCTGAACTGCCTCATCTGTAGTCCATACCGCATTGGCCATATATCTGAAATTGGTCAGCGCGGCGAGATATCCGTCATCCTTCCAAAACGCTGATCTGACAGGTGATTTGACAGGTGATTTGACAGCGGCGCATTTTGACCGTGACCCGTGGCGCGTGGGTTGGTAAAAACGGTGGCAAGCATTCCATGCATAGTTGATCAACGGCGAAGGCAATACCCTGCTCGACCGTTCAGAACTTGAGAGCGCACATGATATCCGAAGTCGATTCCCTATCCGTACTTCTCGCTTTTTTTGGCATCTGTCTTGCTGGCATTGGCATTGCCGTCGCCCTTGATATGGGCCGGAAGTTCCGCCTGGCCATGGAACAGCAGAAAAAGGACATGGAGTTGTTTGTCAACCAACGCATCCACCAGCAGGGAATCGACCTGAAGGAAGCGCTGGACGGCTTCCGCAATATCCTGACCGGGTTTGAGACCGCCACCGAGAATGGTGCTAATCAGACAAAGGAACTCGGTAAGGAGCTCAACATGAAGATGAGCATGCAGGACGAGAAATTTGACGAAACCCTGCGGACGTTTCGCACCAGTATTGCCAAGCTGGAACAGGTCTGTGAGGCCCAGGAGCGCAGTATCATCGACCTTAAACGCAAGACAGGCTGATCGCCTGTAACTGGACGGAGTCAATTACATGTCGGATGCCCTCCCGGAAAACGGTGATCGCGAACAGGATCGGGAATTGGAGGGTCACTGCGCCTGCGGGACCGTTCGCTACAAAATGGTTGGCGATCCGTTGTTCGTTCATTGTTGCCATTGCCGCTGCTGCCAGCGTGAATCGGGCACCGCATTTGCCCTGAATGCCATGATCGAAACAGACCGCGTTGTCCTGCTGCAGGGTTCGGTGGAAATGGTGGATACACCGTCCAACAGCGGTCTGGGCCAGCAGTTCGCCCGATGTCCCCAATGTCGCGTGGCCATGTGGAGCCACTATGGTGGTGCTGGCGACGCGCTGAGTTTTGTGCGAGTGGGCACGTTGGTGGAATCAGAACGCGTGGGCCCGGACATTCACATCTTTACGGAGTTCAAACAGCCGTGGGTGATCCTGCCGGATGATGTTCCCAACGTACCGGCATTTTATGATCGCAGGGAATACTGGCCAGCGGGAAGTCTGGCGCGGCGCGAGGCATTGGTTGGCTGATCGGGCGCTCTTATCCGCTACAGAAGCTTGTACATATACGTGGTCGAGACGTAGTGCTCACCGTGTGCCGCAAGGGCATACCGGGGTACAATCCCGGTAATCTGATATCCCAGTGATTCATACAGTGATTGGGCCGGTCCGCCGGTTTCCGTATCCAGCGTCAGCAGGCTGCGCCCGATCTGACGGGCATGGGACTCCAGTTCGGTCATGAGCATATTGGCAATGCCCTGCCGACGATTGTCCGGATCAACCAGTAGCTTGGCCACATCCGCCCGGTGGCGCTGATTTGGCAGCATGTCGTAATCCAGTTGCACCGTGCCGACCACCTTATCGCAGGTCGTGGCAACCAGCACGGACCGCGTGCCCGCCTCAAGCGCCGGACGCACCCTGTCCGTCCAGAATATGCGGCTTTCTTCTAGGGGATGGGGATTTACGAAACCAACGCCGGCACCATCACGAACACAGGCATTCAACACTGCCCCCAGTGCATCCAGATTTTCGATCAGACTGTCGGGGTTCAGCTTCTGGACCGTGGCTGTCGCTTCCATGGTCCTAGACCATCGCCAGCATGTATTTGACGGATTGGCTGCCGGTCTGAAATGCACCCGGCCCGAACAATTGATAGCGCAGGCAATCACCCTCGCTCAGTTGGTAGGGCCGGCCCTCGATAGTCAGGTCAAGACGACCGCTGAGCACAACCAGATGATGTTCCAGACCGGGACGGGACGGTTTGTCGTATTCGATACGGGTTCCGGCGGGCAGCTCACACATGATCACCTCGCCCGCAAGCGTGTCCGCCGGGGGCGATACGGATCGCCGGACGAAACCGGTATCCGGGTCTTCCCAGACAAGCTGATCGCCGGACCGGACCAGGGGCTGAAACTCCGTCTCAACCATGGACATCAGTCGCGACATGGTGATGGCATAGGCCGCACACAACTTGCCAAGGACACTCGCCGTGGGACTAACGTCGCCCTTTTCCAGTCGTGACAACGTGGCCCGGCTGACACCACAGATCAGAGACAGATCATCAAGCGACCAACTCCGTTCCTGACGCAAGGCTTTCAATCGCCCGGCAATGCGATCATCAAGAGATTCTTCGCGAATAACGGCTCCGTCCATATATAAGAAAATATCTCATATATGAGATGCTGTAAACCCTGATCATGACAAGATCTGCGGGCGCTGTGATTCAGGCTACGGAAGCGATGTATTCCGCCGGGAATCCAAGCCTGCCAAGGGTATCGCGCAGGCGTGCCGCATACTCGGCGTTGGCCTCATGCGGCTCGGGCGCAGTCAACAGATTGTAGACAAGCGCTGGCACCGCGTCGCCCGCCGTTGTTTGAGCCTTGGATTGTACCAGTGTCCGGGCAACAACCGCTTCGGGGCGATACGCTTCCAGACCGGGGCCCGCGTACAGTTTATCCAGATCATCGTGAGCCAGCGCGAACAGCATACCATAGGCGCGTGCGCCACTTTCCGGAACGAGAGTTGCCCGGTTGCCGATGCGCAGCCTGAACCCTTCTACATAAGCCTGGCGTGGATTTAAGGCATGGATGTGCTGACGTTCAAGAATATCGCTGTCCATAAACAGGCCGTAAAAGAAGCCGTCAATTTTTCGTCCGCTCATCTGTTATCCAGTTCCACTATCCAATTCCTCTGGTCCATACGTTGACAACATCGTGATTATGATGGCCCGGTTGATCCAACGTACAGTTTCTTATGGGGTTGTTCGAGGTTTCTCGGCAGCGACCTGTTGGGCCCGCTGACAAGGGCCTGCATACAGAAAACGGAGTTGGGGATGATACTGACGTCGCTGAAGACCCGTGTGAAAACATATGGGTTCGGGTTGCATATTCTTTTTGTCGTGTTTCTGTTGATGGTTGTGTTATCGCCGACCAGTTCAGTTCACGCCGCCGGAGACGGCGATTCAAACGTGGCAGCAGCAGAAATCAATGCCAACCCGGAAGGTGCCGTCGCCCGGCTGTCCGACAGTGAAGTGCGGCGTCTGCTGCTGGAACGGCTGACCCAGGAGGAAGCCAGGCCGGAAAGCTCCTTTAATCCGGCCATGACGGCCTGGCGACTGCAAAAGCAGTTTGGCATCATTCAGAAGAAAATGGGGGAAATCCTTGCGGCGGCCCCGGAATTGCCCGGCACCTTTCCGCGCGCGCTGGCCAAACTCAATCAGGATCGCGGCAACGGCGGCCTCGGACAGTTCGTGATTGTGTTCCTGGTATCGCTGGCAATCGGCGGGCTGGTCGAATTTCTGCTGCGACGCCAGTTGAGAGACCAGTTCGGTGCCATAGCAGCGCGCAGCCCGACAGACATGTTTGGTCGGATGAGGGCGCTTGGTTTCCTGTTCACGCTGGATGGTGTGCTTGTGGTCAGCTTCCTGATGGCGGCTGTTATTTCGTACTTTACGCTGTCACAGGGTGATGGCTGGTTCCGAACCACATTTGTCTTCTATATGGGTGCTGTGTTTATGATCCGGCTTATCATGATCGGCAGTGCGGCATTCCTGTCACCCGCCAATACCCACCTTCGCGTGCCTGTGTTTACGGATGACGATGTCAGCCTGCTGCGCAAGGCGATCATGACCACAGTCGTGCTGGGTGCTTTTGGCTTCTTTACCTGCGCCCTGTTTGGCACACTGGGTATCTCCGGTGATGTCCACACCCTGTTTCTGATTATCGTCGGGACCATCATCACAACAGGATTGATGGCGACAGTTATGTGTGGTCATGGCGCACTGACCCGTGACCTTATGGTCAACGAGGCCACCGGCGACGGCATCGCCGGGTTCATCGCCCGGGCATGGCCCTGGCTGTTCGCCGTGCTCATCGCCGTGATCTGGATCGGCGTTGTGGTATCGGCTTTTCTGGACAGAACACCGCTTTATGGCGCGGCACTGTTCACCATCGGCCTGTTGTTTGTGGCACCGAGCATTCTGGCCGCGCTGGAACGCGAGGCGGGCCGCCGCATCGACTCTGGCGAGGAGGTTTGGGCCGCTGTGCTTCGTGCCACACGCATCGGCCTGGGCGTTCTGGTACTGGTGTTTCTGGCTGTCGCATGGCGTCTGGATTTCACCGGATTAGGCGGCGACGGACTTGGCGGTCAGGTAAGCAACGCCCTGTTCCAGATCGCCGTAACCTTGCTGCTCACCTATATCTGCTGGCAGGCGGCCAGAATCTGGATCGACCGGCGGATCGCCGAGGAAGACGCCGCATTTGCAGACCAGGGCATCGACATTTCCGAAATGGAAATCGGTGGCACCGGGCTATCGCGTATCCGGACCCTGTTGCCGCTGATCAAACGCAGTATCCAGATCGTGTTGTCTGCCATTGCCTTCATCATCGTTTTATCGGCTCTGGGGGTGGATATCGGACCGGTTCTCGCCGGTGCCGGTGTGGTGGGCCTGGCCATCGGTTTCGGATCACAGGCGTTGGTGCGCGACATTGTGTCCGGGATATTCTTCCTGGTTGATGACGCCTTCCGGCTTGGCGAATATGTGGACGTGGGCGAGGTCAAGGGATCCGTTGAAAAGATTTCAATCCGTTCGTTCCAGCTTCGCCACCATCTGGGCGCGGTGAACACCATCCCCTTCGGCGAAATAAAGACCATCAGCAACTACAGCCGCGACTGGGCCATCATGAAGTTGCCGTTCCGGATTTCCTTCGGCACGGATATCAACAAGGTGCGCAAGGTCATCAAACAGGTCGGCCTCGACCTGCTGGAACATCCTGACGTGGGCGAAGACTTCATTCAGCCGTTCAAATCGCAAGGCGTGTTGGAAGTGGACGATTATGGCCTGATCGTGCGGGCCAAATTCATGTGCAAGCCCGGCCGCCAGTTCCTGATCCGGCGTTATGCCTTCATGGGTGTTCAACAGGCTTTTGCGGAAAACGGCATCGAGTTTGCCCGCCCTGAAATCATGGTGCGAACAGATGATGATGACGATGATGATGACGCACGGGAAAAGAAGGTTGAGGCTGGAGCCGCTGCAATCAGCGCCATGAAGAGCAAGGGCGCGGCAGAAACCAAGGACCCGAACAGCGCGTAGGACGGGCGTGTCACGGCACCCATGATTGAGTTTGCTTGTTTCAGCGACTTGGACTCTAATGTACACATAACAGGGGGGTAAAGTGACTCGCATCTGATCACGGGGCGTGTCCCTTGTGGGGAATGTATCTATGCACTCACACCTTCTCGAAACGCTGACCGACCCCGACGGATGGGTCTACGATATATTCCAAACCAATACACCGCCGGGCGAGCTCGAACCGTTTCAGGCTTTTGCCCAGCTGTGGCATTCCAAGCGCAAAGCAGATGCCTTGCCAGCGTGGCGCGACTACGAACTGGAAGATTTCGCGCCGTGGTATGGTTTTGTCATTGTCCAGGACATCATTTTTGAAGACCCGCTGGACATGCAGTTCCGCTTGTGGGGCACGAAGGTGGTTGAATTATTTGAGCGGGAGCTCACCCACCAACGTATGAGTAATGCGACGGAGCATCATTTTAATCAGGTCGAATTTGATCTGATCGCGCGTTTTGCGAAAGACGCTGTAATTGTCCACTCAACGGGGAACATTCACTGGCAGGACCGCGACCATGTTATCGTTCACGTCCTGGAGCTTCCCCTCGCCGACGACGGCAAAAACGTGGACAAGGTCATTGGCCTGTTTCATGTTCCCTGATCACCACAGTTTCTTCCTCGCTCAGTCGTCAAGAGTTGGTTTGCCTGATAATCATTGAAACCTTATATAGAGCGGCGTGATTCGTTCCGGAACACGTGGTTCCTGATATTTGTATCCCAGTCCGAAAGGCTCCGACAATAATGGCTTATGAAAACATCCTTGTAGAAACCCGTGATGGCGGCGTTGGATTGATCACCCTTAATCGGCCTGAAGCGCTGAACGCGCTGAATGACGCTCTGATGGTTGAACTGGCAGACGCCCTCGATGGCTTTGAAGCGGATGACAAAATTGGCGCGACAGTCATAACCGGCAGTGCCAAGGCCTTTGCCGCCGGTGCCGATATCAAGGAAATGAAAGACATGTTCTATATGGACATGTACCTGAGTGACCATTTTTCCAACGGCTGGGAACGCACCACCACCTGCCGCAAACCGGTGATTGCAGCGGTAGCGGGCTTTGCCCTGGGTGGTGGCTGTGAGCTGGCCATGATGTGCGATTTCATTCTGGCGGCCGATACGGCAAAATTTGGCCAGCCCGAGATCAATCTGGGCATCCTGCCCGGTCTTGGTGGCACCCAGCGGCTGACCCGTCTGGTAGGAAAATCCAAGGCCATGGAAATGTGCCTGACCGGGCGCCTGATTGATGCCGAAGAAGCGCAATCGTGTAATCTGGTTGCCCGCATTGTACCGGCGGACGATTTGATTGAGGACGCGGTCATGACAGCCGCGATCATTGCCTCCAAATCCCGACCTTCTGTACGCATGTGCAAGGAAGCCGTGAACAGATCATACGAGACAACCCTTGCAGAAGGTCTTAAGTCTGAGCGCCGCCTGTTTCATTCGGCCTTTGCCACGGCAGACCAGAAGGAAGGCATGGCCGCATTCGCCGAAAAACGTAAACCCGAGTGGACCCACCGATAGGCCGGAATACATCCCGTGACTGATGCGAAACCTGAATCACCCGTAACCCCTGATCCCGCAGAAATGCAGCGGCAGTTCGAGGCGTTCGCCCAGAAAAGCCAGGAAATCTACATGGCGTTTCTGGCCCGGAACCCGTCTCAGGACATGGCGGCGGCATTTGACGGCACGTCCATTGGGCAGGCATTCCAGGACTGGCAGCAGAACCTCATGGCCAATCCCAATGCCATAGCCGATGCCCAGAAAGCGTACTGGGACGCCACCGCAAAACTGTGGCAGGCAACGTCGGACCGTATGGCGGGCAAACCCGCCGAACCGGTTATCGAGCCGGATAAAGGCGACCGCCGGTTCCGCGACGCGGCGTGGACTGACGAGGTCGTGTTCGACTACATGAAGCAGTCCTATCTGCTCTATGCCCAGTACACCCATGCCCTGGTCAGTGGCGCTGACGGTCTGGACGACAAGACTCGCGACAAGGTGGATTTTTACGCCCGCCGTTATGTTGAGGCACTGGCACCCGGAAACTTCGCCTCGACCAACCCGACAGTGCTGCGCAAAGCCCGCGAGACCGGCGGCCAGAACCTGATCGACGGATTTGATAACCTGCTGCGCGATCTTGAGCGCGGAGACGGCCAGCTTAAAATTACCATGAGCGATCAGGATGCTTTTGAGCTGGGCCGAAACCTGGCTTATACACCGGGCTCGGTGATTTATCAGAACGACATGATGCAATTAATCCAGTACGCACCCGCGACGGAAACAGTCTACAAAAAACCGCTGCTGATCGTGCCGCCCTGGATCAACAAATATTATGTTCTCGACCTGACGGACCAGAACAGCATGGTCAAATGGGCGGTGGATCAGGGTTACACCGTGTTCCTGATTTCCTGGGTCAACCCGGATGCCGACCTGGCCCATAAGGGTTTCGAGAATTACATGCTGGAAGGCCCGCTTGCGGCGCTTGATGCCATTGAGGCCGCCACCGGCGAAAAATCCGTCAACGCCACGGGTTACTGTATCGGCGGCACGCTGCTGGCCGTCACGCTGGCGTATATGAAAGCCAAAAAGGACAAACGAATTTCATCTGCCACACTCATGGCCTGCATGACAGACTTCGAAGACGCGGGTGAACTATCTGTGTTCGTCGATGATGAGCAACTGGCGGCGCTGAAAAAGTCCACGGACCGCAAGGGTTATCTTTCGGGCGACGAGATGGCCGGTGTGTTTTCGCTCATGCGGGCCAATGATCTGATCTGGAATCACGTCATCAACAATTACCTGCTGGCCGAGGACTCCATGCCTTTTGACATGGTGTACTGGTTCCAGGATTCAACGCGCCTGCCCGCAGGCATGATCTCGTGGTATCTGGATGTGACTTACAACAGGAACCTGCTGGGCAAACCGGGCGGTGTAGAACTGGACGGCACGTCCATCGATATCACGTCCATCAAGACGCCGCTGTATTTCCTGTCGACGGAGGAAGATCACATATGTCCGTGGAAAGCCACCTATGAGGGTGCCCGTCGCATCAATGCACCGATGACATTCGTGCTGGGCGGCTCCGGTCACAACGCAGGCGTTGTCAATCCACCGACCCGGACCAAATACGGATACCGCACCAACGCCGCAATGCCGGACACGGCTGATGCGTGGTCTGAAACGGCAGAACAGCATGAGGGGTCATGGTGGCCGCACTGGGCCCGGTGGCTGGGTGCCAAAAGCGGCAAGCAGGTTCCGGCCCGCCAGCCGGGTTCGGGCGAAACCGCGATCATCGAGCCCGCACCGGGAAGTTATGTAAAGGTCCGGTAAATGCCCCTTGGTAAGGAACATTCATGACGACACTCAGCCAGCAGCCAGGGTGGATTTACCTGCTCCGCGATTATCTTGATCTCTATCGCAACGGTTCGGCTGGTGGCAGTGCGAAAATTCGCTCACACCAGCATCTTGTCAGCAGAACGCTGGGCAAAATTCTGACCAGTGACCCGCCATTCGCCGATGTGGACGCCATGCAGTTGCCTGTATGTGTGCATCTTCAACGGGCCATCGATAACGCCAGCCATCAGACAACCGCCGCCATCACAAAATCTGTTCAGGCCATGGGCGTTTTCCTGAAGTGGCAGTACGGTTATGAAAAGGTGCCCAAAGGGCTGGAGAAAAAATACGCCTACGCCGAAGTCCTTGGGCCAAATGGGCCTGTCTTTAGTGATGAGTTGATTCTGGGCCTGGTGCTGTTTGCACCCAGGACCACCTACCCCACGCACAACCACAATGGCATTACCGAGTCTTATATCGTGCTCAGTGGTTCCACGTCCGAGAATGACGTCGGCGTATACTCGCCCGGCTCGCTGATTTTCAATCCACCGGGCCAGATGCACCGCATCACCACAGCCGATCGGGAACCCTGTCTGCTGGCCTACGCCTGGAGCGGTGCACAGGGAGACCTGATCGGTCAAAAAATGGTGTTCTCCAAACCCGGCCAACGGACGTAGGATGTAACAGGCCTGTCGAGGGCAACAATTCGGGACTATCCGTTTTGCCATCACAGAGGAGTGTTGTGATGACCAATGACGCAAGGCGTGAACCTGCACGCGACCCGCAGGATCTGGAACGCCTGCTGATTGCGCGGCAGTGGGCGGGGGATGTCGACGGAATGGCGGCCCTGTACGAACCGGATGCCGTACTCGATAACGGCAAGGGGCAGTTGACGGTTGGCAGGCAGGCTATCCGGGCATTGTTCGCGGACTTCATTGCAACGGGTGAGAATTTTGCCGCCGGTAATCAGAGTCCGGCTGTCACCAGCGGTGATCTGGCACTGACGTCAACGCACCTGCCTGACGGCAGCGTCACCGCCGAGGTTGCCCGTCGGCAACGTGACGGGACCTGGTTATGGGTCATTGACAGGTACTCGGTGACATAGAGAACGGTTGAGAAAATCCCTCCCGATGACGCGACGGAATTGTTTCAGCATCCTCAGACGGGCGGTCGATTCCTGGCGCTGGAAAAGTATTCGTGAACGTCCCGGAAATCACCAACCGAGAATTCAGCAGAGAGAATTTTTGTTACTGTCTCACCGTCGTCAGACAACGGAAATCGACACAATTCGGAATAGACCCACAAGTCTCCCTTGATCGGTATCTGTTGAACAAACAACTGGGGCTCTGGTTGATCGAGTATTTGTCTGCATTGATTGATGATCTGTTCCCGGTACGGTGGCGGTTCAATGCCGGACATGAACTTGTTGGTCTGGTCATAGCCGTGATACTGAACGTGCCAGCCGCCCCAGAACCGGTATCTGAAATCCAGCGGGTCGACGATCACATCAACCACCACCATGTGCGGGATCAGCGATAGCGGTAGATCCATCAAATCGACATCGGTCCACGCAGGTGCAAGACGCCCGGCTCGTTTGTCATTCCAGTAATCCAGAATGGTCAGTGTTTCGGGATACGCACTTTCGTGGAGGGGTATCTGTTTCTGGGCAACTTCGAACATGTAGCATAGTGTCAAATTCTGTAATCCGACACAACTGCGGTCGCTGGCGACGGCTATGCCTTCTTCACAAACCCGGATTTGAGGCCCATGGCGCCAATGCCTGGGATCCTGCAGTCGATATTATGGTCGCCATCCACCAACCGGATATTTTTCACCTTGGTTCCAACCTTGACCACCGAAGAGGAGCCTTTGACTTTCAAATCCTTGATAACGACGACTGTATCGCCATCGCTCAGGGCATTGCCGTTGCCATCCTTCGTGACAGAGCCGACGTTTGGTTCCGCTACGCCTTGATCCTGTGACCATGTGTGCCCGCACATGGGGCAGGCCAGCATACTGCCGTCTTCATAGGCGTACTCGGAGTCACATTTCGGGCAGTCAGGAAGACCATCCATTTCACGGCGTCTCCATTAGAAGTATATGACGGGACTTGATCGAGACGCTGTTCTCCCTCATGGGACAGAAACATGCAATAGCGGTTTCGGACGATGTGCAGGTTTTAACCTGGATTCGGCTCGTCCGGTTGATCCCTTCAACATGAACAAGGGGCGTCTTTGCGGAGCAATGCAACACAGTTTCAGGCCCTTCACGGCATTTTTATAACGATTTTAATGCCCTCAGTGCCAAAATCGACCTATAATGGGCCTAATCGTTCATGTGGCAGTTGAAATGCGAGGCCAATCTGCCATATTTAGAGACAGAATAACTGTGCCCTCCGGATGAACAGACCACTGGCGCGGCATATTGTTGTGTTTTGAGTTTACGCCTTGATAACGGGAGAACCACAAGGAATGGAACCGAATAACAGATTTGATACCAACGCCGCCCGCATGACCGGCGCACAGGCCCATGCAGCGGATATCGATGTAGGCCTGCGCACATACATGCTGCGCGTCTACAACTTCATGTGCCTCGGCCTCGGGCTGACCGGTGCTGTCGCATTCGCAGCCAGCACCAACACATCTCTGATGCAGGCCATATATGGCTCGCCCTTGCAGTGGGTTGTTATGCTGGCACCTATTGGCTTCGTAATTTTCCTTAGTGCCCGTATTCATGCCATGAAAGCCTCAACGGCCCAGGCCGTATTCTGGCTTTATGCGGGTCTCATGGGGCTGTCAATCAGCTACATTTTCCTTGCCTATACGGGCGAGAGTGTGGCCCGGGTGTTCTTTATTACGGCAGGCACCTTCGCCGGCATGAGCCTCTATGGGTACACCACAAAACGTGATCTTTCAGGCTTTGGCTCGTTCCTGATGATGGGCCTGATCGGCGTCATTATCGCCAGTGTGGTCAACATGTTCCTGGAAAGTTCGGCCCTGCAGTTCATGATTTCAGTGATCGGTGTTCTGGTCTTTGTCGGACTCACGGCCTACGACACCCAGAAGATCAAATCCATGTACGGTGCCTCGGACATGGCTGAAGTTCGCGAGAAAAAGGCCATAATGGGCGCGTTGATGCTGTATCTGGATTTCATCAACCTGTTCA
>JAJFID010000029.1 GCA_021775325.1 Rhodospirillales bacterium | reverse complement strand
CTGAGATGACGTTTCAACCGCCGTTTCTTCCGTTTTCATGGAATGAGTATCAAGCGGGTCAGGCTCGTAGGATTTGGTGATGTTTTCACGTATACCGCCGATTGCATCGGCTCCAGCATCTGCGACTGTTGCCGGTTCGTGAGGGGAGGCATTACTTGCATAAGGCTTCGTTTTTGTTGTTGTAGTGTCCGCTACTTCGTTTTGGACGGCTTCTTCCGTGGGAGCGTCCTCGGTAATTTCTTGAGACAATTGGCCAGGATCGTCCGGGAGAGAGTTCTCAGATACTTCCGGAACCTGTTCGTTCGAGAATTCAACGATCTCCTGGGGGTCAACAAGTGTGCTTTCGGCTGGTGTGCTGTGTTGTGTGCCAATCTGCTGACGGTTCAACGCGCCATATCCAGCGATGACCGCAAGTATAGAGATCCCCGCCAACGACAGGAAAATAACCTTCTTCGAGGTTTTCGACGTATCAAGTCGAGTATCTTCGTCAAATGAATAGGGCGACGTAGCTTCGGCGTTGGAACGTTCGGATTCAGACTTCTTTAGTGCATCAAGGATCAATGACATGTCAAATCTCTGCGTCCGAAGGCGCGTCATGAAGGACTGGGTGGTAACCATATCCAGCATCTTCGATAAGAAGTAGCACGGTCACGGGCGTAACAAGGCCATCTGCAGACAAACCAGCGGATTGCTTGAAACTGTTGATAACCGCAAGCAGTTCATCGTCATAAAATGCTGGATAATCAGTCTCGCTGGTCCGTAAACTTAGGGCCTTATCAAGCAGTGATCGCAGCCATATAACGTCGTCTCCCACCATGCCGCGTTGGAGTGTGCGTTCGAAATCTTTGGGCCGTTGCCACAGGACTGTGAAGGGTTGATCCCAATATTCCGATAACGCGTCAAAGGGCGTTTGAAACGATTCACCGGCGAGGCGGTAGTGAACAATGTCGCCTTGGAGTGCAAATACTCCGATATACCGGCGAACATCCTGGGCCGATTTCAATACAACAATTGTGGGATGATTGATGCGTCGAATGAGTTCCCAATCACCCTCAATGGTCATGCAGGCCAATCCAATCACCCGAGCCTTCAGGCAGGAGTTAACCGACTGTTCGGTGACACCTAAACGGCTCCATTCAGTAGCAATGGTGTCGAGACCAGCACCGAAACTGGTCAAATATCCCGACGGCACCTGCAACACTGGCAAGGCTGCTTCACTGCTTGTGCCCCTTTCATGCATAAAATTGTTCAGGCTGGCAACAAAGTCTGTTTGAGTTACGTGATCAAAAAGTCTTTGGCCCTTTTGAGTATGAAGCGTAAGCGCAGCAATCAGTATGCCCAGAACTGAAGCAGCAATGATCCCAAGCCATTGACTACTTTGTTTTTGAGGGATATCGCCCAAGACCTCGTCGGCGGCAGTGTTTGCCATACTTTCGTTCACGACGTGTTGATTTTTCGCATATGCGCCGAGGAGGCAGCGCTCGCTAATGCTGTTAATCAGGCGCGGAATACCTTTTGCTCTGACATGGATAACGTCCATCGCGGCATGGTCAAAAGTATCTTTCCGCATTCCACTGACGTCAGTGCGGTGCGCAATGTAACCCCTTGTTTCACTTTTGTTCATGGGTGTCAGATGATAGCGCGCTGTAATTCGTTGTGACAGTTGGCGTAGTCTGGTTTGTTTCAGCAGGTCTCGCAGTTCCGTTTGGCCAATCAGAATGATCTGCAACAATTTGTTGTGCGTCGTTTCCAGATTGGTAAGCATCCGTACTTGCTCGAGTAACTCAAAACTCAAATTTTGAGCTTCGTCTATGATGAGAACGGCTCTGCGGCCCTTGGCATATTGGTCCAGCAAATGAGTATTTAGAGCATAGGTGTAGTCGGCAAGGCCGGGTGACTCCGCGTCAATCACGACACCCAGTTCCTGACAAATCGTGGCGAATAGTTCAGCACCGGTGACGTGAGGATTGATGCACAGTGCAATATCCACGTGGTCTGGCAAATTATCTGCCAAATATCGACAGAGAGTTGTTTTGCCAGTGCCGACCTCACCACTCAACAGAACGAAACCACTACCGCTCTCCGCGCCGTACCCCAGATGAGCCAGTGCCTCGCGATGACGCGCACTCATAAAGAGGTACCTGGGATCAGGTGTGTTGGAGAATGGGTTTTCTTCTATGCCGAAAAACTTGCGGTACATGAATTCGCTTTTCGATCAGAAGGCGTCTCAGAATCTGTCGCGTGGGATTATCTGACGCACGTGATTACAAGCTAATAAGGCGCTGCAGACGATCATGATCCTTGATAATCAGGTCTTTGTGTTTGCGTTCAATTATGCCATCGCGCGCCAGGTTCCCAATTGCCGCAGCTACGGTTTGCTTGTCCGACCCGACCCATGTGGACAACTCGGTATGGTTGGGTGCGTTGGCGATAATCCAGGTTCCATTCACCCGTGTGTCGGGCTCCGATAGTCGAAGCAATTCGTTGTACACTCGTTGGTGCGGTGTCATAGAACTCATCACTGTGACACGGGTATTCAGGTTACGAATCAAACTTGCAAAACGTCGAAGGAGTGCCAAGGCAATCTCAGGGTGGTCCAGAAGGAGTTGCCGGAAGTCCTCGCTAGAAACTTCTGCAAGAGTGGTCGGTTCCAGTGTTGTCACACGCGCTGACCGCATTTTAAGATCCACTGCAGACAATTCACCAAATGTGTCACCGGGCACAAGGTCGGCAAGTGAAATTTCAATATCTTCGGTCAGAAAGACCGTTGCCCGGACTTTGCCCGAAATAACGAAATACACGTCAGTGCCCGTATCGTTCAGGTCAACGACAACATTGTGTAGACCATAGTCTACCCAGCGACAGCGAGCTTCCACTTGGGCAAGAACTTCGTCATCCAAGTCTGCGAACAGTTCGACAGTCTTGAGTGTGCGGGCTGTGGGCATTGTTTCGGAATCCATCTCTGGCACTGGATAAAACCTCTATCAATTGTATTCTCAGTCTGGCAAACGGACAAAATTTTGGCAAGGCCGTCAGATATTTGTGCTTCGTGATCGCGAATCAATTTTCTCTTAGTAATGAATAAATCAGCAGGTTTTTCTGAACAGTTTCTTCATCCAAATCCATGCGGGCAAGAGCTTCGGCTGACGTTACGTCACCTTTAATCCCGTAGAACAATGCCAGATTTTGGCGAAGTTGCGGGTTGTTTCTAGATAGTCTGGGCACGTTGTTAAGAATATCGATTGCTCGATCAATGTCGCCAGAAAGAGCAGCCGAAATTGCCATGTTGTTGTAGACGGACGGGTTATCATCAGAATATTGAATGGCCGTTTCATAAGCAATTCTCGCCTCATCATAATTCTCGTTCAAATCGTGGGCAATTCCCTGAATCGAATATACTTCCCAACTCTGGGAGTCCATCGCCTCGGCTCTTTTCAGGTAGTCAATTGCCTGCTGTGCCTTTCCGGCAGCAATCTTGGCTTTGCTGAGTTCCAGCAAAAGGGGAAGTTGGGCATTCTCCAGCTGATTATCGGTCTCCAGCAGTTCCACGGCTTCCTGGGGCGCGCCGATGTATCGCAGATTTCTTGCCAAACCTAACTTGAATTCGAGATCGTCCGGGCTGTTCGTCGCGAGTTTGTTGTAATAATCGATGGCAGACGCAAAATCACCAGTACGTTCGGCTGTGTTGGCACTCTGCACCAGGGTTTCATCGATAACCGCGGAATCATTCCGCGGAGTTGTTTGGCATCCGGTTAACGCAATCACGCCAACAGCGACAAACAGACAACATATGATCCGATTCAAAGTTGCAGTACGCATAGTGTTCTCGCCAATGGTAAATTCTGATATTCTGGCCTCTCACCAAATATACCGGTGATTCAGTTGTCGTACAACGGGGTGAATTTCCAACCCTCTATAGAACATTGATTTGAAAGGGCTTTCAGTCCGGTTGGAATCTGTGCAAACCCGATCTTGTATGGCAATTTGACAATGTGACTGTAGTCACTGTGATTTATTTTCAGTTGTCTTATACTGGATAAAATGACTGCGCCAAAACATGTGCTGAACAAATGTACGTATTATTTGTCGTTTTGATTATTGAGCAGTAGGGAATAGAGTCATATCTGCAGTTGTAACATCGGTCAGAAGAGGAGACTTCCTGCGCGCGACTTGCGGGGCAGCGGCCGTTGAATTTGCGCTGATTGTCCCTATTCTGTCTGCAATGTTTATCGGCCTCGCAAATTACGGTTTGGCGACTTTCGAGAAAATGGAACTGGAGAGTGCTGCGAGAGCTGGTGCACAAATGGCATTAATTGATTCCTCAAGTACTTCGACAATTCAGCAAGCGGTTGTCGACTCCACAAATGTAGGCATTTCCACTTCCGACGTGTCCGTGGTTCAGTCTTGCAAGTGTGCCGACGGAACATCAATCACCTGTGGAGCAACGTGCGGTGACGGGAGCAGCAACCAGTACTACATGACGATCACGGCGACCGAATCATATACTCTGTTGTTGATCCCAACAACGATAACGCTGACAGGAAGTGCCGTGGTGAGAACGAACTAGTTTAATGAAAATCCCCCGTGTCAAATTCCGTAAGAAATTCTGTCTGTTTGACCGCTCCCTGGCGGACTCCAGGAGCGGTGCAACAGCGGTTGAGTTTGCGCTTGTCGCACCCGTTTTTCTGATTATGGCCATCGGTATTTTTGAAATGGGTCGCGCGATGTGGATTAAGTCGTCGATGCAATACGCGGTCGAAGAAACGACGCGGTACGCAATTGTTAACCCAACGGCTTCAGCGACGACACTTCAGACCTATGCAACCTCAACTTTGACAGATATGGGATTTGGCTACTCTGGTGGTGTAACTTTTACGGCGACTGAGACAAGTTCAGGTGGTGTGACGTATAAACAAATACTTGGCACCTACAGTTTTTCTGTCTTGGTGCCGCTGGTTCCTTTTCCGGATGTGACGCTGAACGCAAAGTCCCGTGTGCCTGTCAGTTAAACAGCGGGTTACAATCAATTGGAGAAATTTATCCTATTTTCCTTTGTCGTCAGTCGCCGAAAATTTGAACAGTCTAGCCATTTCATCATCCTTTGGTGAAATTGCGACCAGAAACTGAAGTCCGATTTCCCCTTCCCGTATCCAGGCGACAGTACAACGGTGTATGGCATTGAATTTATTGATTTTTAAGTCAACTTCTGCACCAACTTCCGGGGCAATACTTGTCTTAACCTTGACGCCAGACTGGGATATATCACTAACGGAACATTCAGAGTTTCGCCCATCGTCTTCGTAGATTACGCCGCCAAAAATAGTGCGACGGCGGGTTGTACTCCTTTGGTTCGAAACATCTGTCATGGTGCCATTCTATCCTCTGCTTTGAAGCCCCGCCACTGTTTACCGATCCATTTTGACCGTCAGAACAGATAATATCGGGCTGGGTGTCCCTTCGACAATAACTATTATGCATGGTGGCAAGTTATTGGAATCAGTGATAATTTATTGCTCATGTGAATCATGGACGTTATGATTCAAGAGAAAATTGCTGATATGTAATCGGGGAAAATAAACTAGATGCGGGTCCTCGTCATCGGATTGCTCGTTTTGGCGCTCAGCGTAGCTGGGATCAGCACCTATCTGATCCAGAACTTCTCTACGCCCGAGGCTATTGGTGAACTGGAAAAACAATCCAGACCCATTGTTAACCAGGTCCTGGTCGCAAATATGAATCTCAATCCGGGGGCGGCCATCAATGGGGATACTGTGAGCTGGCGTGAGTGGCCTAAAGACAGCTTGAATGAGAACTACATTTCGGTGACCGATGAGGAACAGAAAGAAGAGAAATTCAAGTCAGTCGTTGATAGTCGTGTACGCCGCATCATCAATGCTGGCGAGCCTGTTTTGAGCGCTAAGTTGTTCAAATCCGATATGCCGGGCTTCATGGCTGGTGTCGTGGAAGAAGGCATGCGTGCCATGGCGATCAGCGTATCGCCTCTGACAGGCGTCGCCGGCTTTATCCTGCCTGGCGACCGTGTCGATATTCTGCTGGTACACGACAAAGCACGCGAAGCGCTCCAGGAGGTGAACAAGAACCGGGCGGCGCTGGCGCAAGCACAGGCGCAGGGTCAGGAGGGTATGGTTCCTGGCATAATTGAGGAGCCACGGCGCATTGAAATACTGCGAACAGCAACAGAAACCATTCTTGAGGATGTTCTGGTATTGGCAGTGGATCAGTCAACCGGTCCCGTAGAAGGGCAAACTATACCCGCGAAAACCCTGTTGTTTGAGCTGACTCCGAAACAAGTGCAGATTCTGACCACAGCGCAAACCATGGGCCAGTTATCCGTGTCGCTTCGAAACGTAGGCGATATTGCGACGGACGATGAGCTGCCTGGTACTGTGGCTGATGAAACGCTGAGTGACTCTGGTGAGGGCGTTCAGATCGAAGTAACAGTTAGCGGTGATGACGGGGACGGTGGTGATCAAACCTTTGGCGACGGTACTGTGCCCGCATATACGACGGATGTTGAGGTTAGTTCATTTATTCGCAAATTAACTGATGAAGCTGCAAGGGAGTCGCAGGCGCTAATTGACAGCAGTGCAACGGACCAAGCGGCAAGAAATGAGGCGGCAGAACAGGTCGTCGATGAAGAGATGACAGCGGCGCAGCAAAAAGAAATCGATGCGCTGCGACGGGAACTTGAGGCTGTCCGTGAGGGCGCTCAAAACGGCACACCAGTGCCGATTGCAGAATCTCCTCCGGAAAAAGAGGCGGAAACAAACACGCTGGAAATATATCGTGGCGGCGCTTCCGAGACTGAGGTGATCCAAATTCAATGAGCCGTATGGGGAAAATATGGTCTGAACGCTGTAGTGTTTTTGCGATCCTGGTGCTGTTGGGCGTCCACGCCCATGCTCAGGAAGTGCCTCAATACACAACAGACGAATCGATTACGGCTCAACCCGTGATGCCTGTCGCCATAAGCTCGATCCGCAATGAACCTGTTCAGTTGGATGTCGGCGAAAACCGGGCGCATGTTTTCACAGTATCTGAGCCGGTGCGCAAGATTCTGGTCGGAAACGAGGACGTTGCAGACGTTCATGTAGATGGTGCCAATCCATCTCAGGTGTTTGTCATGCCGCGCGCCATTGGCGCGACAAATGTTTTCTTCATGGATGAAAACGGTAGAATTATTGAACAGTTGGAAGTTCGCGTCACGATGAATGATGATGCGCTACGCGATGCGCTTCGTAAACTGCTGCCCAATGAGAACGTCGATGTGGATATTTACCAAGACAGTGTTTTTCTCTCTGGAAATGTGAGCTCTGCTGCCGTTGTGGATGACGCTGTCCGCATTGCCTTACGTTTTGTCGCTGATGAAACATTCGTAACAAACATGTTGAAAGTTACCGATTCTCAGCAAGTCATCCTGCAAGTTCGGGTGACCGAGATGGACCGCGGCACGCTAAAGGAATTGACGGCCGATCTTGCGACAAGCGCGATTGGCAGTACTCGTCAACTCAACTTTACCACGTCGCCCAGCGCGATCACGTCACCATTTGTTACGGCCACGTTGACCAGGCCGTTTGCCTTTGACAAGCTGGGTACAGTTACTTTTCAGGCTCTGGAAACGCAGAGCCTGGTTAAAACGCTGGCTGAGCCGACGCTGGTTGCCCTGTCTGGTGAAACCGCATCATTTAATTCTGGCGGCCAAGTAGCGGTTGTTACGGGTTTTGATGACCAGGGAAATAGTGTCATTGAGTACGTGGACTTCGGCGTTAGTCTGGATTTCACGCCGGTCGTGGTAAATCGAAGAAACATCAACCTTCATATTGAAACAAATATAAGCGCGATTGACTCAACTCTGTCACAGACAATTGATGGCAATGCTGTAGCTGGATTCTCGCAAAAGAGGACAGAGACAACCGTCGCTATGCAGAGCGGCGGCTCGCTTATGTTATCTGGGCTGATAGAAGATAATGCCAGCGACTCAATCTCGGGCTTTCCGTTCCTGAAGGATATACCCATTCTGGGCGTACTGTTCCGCAGCACTTCTTTTCAGCGCGATGAAACAGAGCTGGTTGTTACAGTCACGGCATACCTTGCCGAACCCACGGACAACAGCCGACCATTGGCAGTGCCCACAGACGGTTTTGAGCCTGCCAGCGACATTGATGTTTATCTGTTGGGCCGACTACACAGGGAATACGGTGTGGGCGAGAGGCCGTTTTGGACCGATCCAGTAGAAGGTCCTTTTGGGTACATGATGAAGTGATGGTGCTGTAATGACGACCATGCGTTCGAGAGTTGCCGGACTTTTTGTATCGATATTTTTTATCGTAGCACTTGGCGCTTGCGAGGCCCCGATAAGGGTTTCGGATTACCGCCAGAATTTTGCGATCGATGTGGTTGAGGAATCGGTGTCTATGGCGATTGTGGCACCAGAGGGTAGTCAGTTACTGGGGGCGGCGGAACAAACAATGTTCTCGAATTTTGTCAGGGAGTATCTTCTCAGGAGCAGCAGCCCCATGGGTGTTTCTGTAAACCGGGAAGTGTTGAGCGAGATTGCAGCAAGCCGTCACGTTGAGGCAATTCGGGACATGCTGCGTGGAGCCGGTATCCATGACTCTGAAATCCTGGTTTTACCCGGCGGGACGGAGACAGGCATAACGGCTGTCCTGTCTTACACGGCAAATGTAGTTGTGTTGCCTGAATGTGAGGACTGGTCCTCAAGCTCGTCCTACAACTGGGCAAATACACAACACAGTAATTTCGGCTGTGCGACCCAAACCAATCTGGGGTTAGTGCTTGCCAATCCCGGCGATCTGAGGGGCGCAGACAGTATGGACAACTTTGACGGTCAACGGGGCGCGGTCATCATCAGATCCTATCGCTCTGGCGCGGCCATAACGGGTGGTGAAGCCGAGGCGGCACAATAGTGGCAGACAACGGCTAGAATTAGATAAAGACGGATAATATACTTGTGATCTTAAGAATTCCCATAGGTGGTTTCCCCATCAGCCCGGAAACAACGGAGTCGTTGGAGTCTCTCCGTGGAGACCGCTTGTTGTTCCGGTGTTCTCTGGACATCCAATCTGGTGGATTAAACACAGCTATTTCTTATTTGACGGATCGCAAAACGCCGGAACTTTTGATCGTCGAACTGGATTGCCCACAGGATGAGGTGTTTGCGCGACTGGAGGGGTTGGCCAACGTATGTGATCCCGCGACAAGACTTGTTCTTATTTCACCGCACAATGACGTTGAGTTGTTCCAGGAGTTGATCCGAAATGGCGTCAGTGATTACATTGTCAGTCCTGTGACACCTGATAAGCTCAGAGATTCCATATCCAAGATATATCAGGGACTGGAAGCAGAATCTGATGGTCGGGTTATTGCCTTTATGGGCCTATGTGGCGGTGTTGGCAGTAGTGTTATTGCGCATAATGTGGCCTATGACCTCGCTGGAATTTACGACGCCAAGTCTGCCATTGTGGATATGGATATCTGTTTTGGTACGGCGGCGCTGAACTACAATGTCCAGCCGCGTCAGACGGTTGTTGACGCTCTGACACAACTATCCCGGCTGGATGGAGAATTGCTGGATCAGTTGTTCGTACCTTTTGAAAACAAAGTAAACATTCTGGCCTCGCCAGCATCGCTTAATGTGGGTATGACGGTAACGCACGACTCTTTTGATGTGTTGATGAAGGCCATTCGGCCAATGGCTGATTTTGTCGTTCTGGATCTGCCGCACTTCTGGTCTCCATGGGTTAGTGATGCCCTTGCTGTAGCTGATGAGGTCGTTCTGGTAGGTACACCTGATCTTGCCAGTCTTAGAAACGCAAAAAGTATGGTAGAGTTCATTGGCCCCAAAAGGGGTGTTGATGCACCAACCAGGCTGGTTTTGAACAAAGTTGGCAGTTCGAAGCAGGAGTTGTCAGACAAAGATTTCAAAGATGCTGTCGCAATGAAATCTGCCGTATCAATTCCCTACGAGCCGGAAGCATTCGGACGGGCGTTAAACAATGGTGAGATGCTGTCCAAGGTATCCGCCAAGAACAAGGCGTCTCAGGCGATAGCGGAACTGGCGACCATTGTCAGCAAACGGGCACCCGAGCCTGTTGCGAAGAAATCGGCATTTTCCATATTCAAGAAGAAAAATAAAAAAAAGTGATTAGGTAACAAGGCGGTCAGATCATGTTTGGACGACGAGGGACACAGGGCCCGGCAGAACAGAAGGCACCTCCGGTGCCCGCGTCTGCGCCTGAGCCTGAGTCTGTTAGCACATCACCTGAGTCTGAGGCCGCGCCCCAGGAAGTTGAGGCGTCAACGTTTTCTGATGCAACACCTCCTGCTGAATCTGACGGCCTCCCAGCGCCGCGGGAAATTGTTCCGGCGTCGGCAGGCACTGATCCAGCGACCGAACCCGAGCCCGAGCCCGAACCGGAAAAGCGTCCTATCGAGGTCGTGCCGGTCGATCATAAAGAGGATTCGGAAAGTAATCGCCTCGCCGAGATCAAAGTAACCGTTTTCAACGACCTGCTGGAAGCAGTCGATCTGGCTGAACTCAGTAAACTCGAACCGGAAGAGGTCCGCGAGGAAATCTCTGATATGACCGCAGAGATCATCAGTATGCGCCGTCTGGTTCTTAGCGTTCAGGACCAACAGCAGGTGGTCAAGGATATCTGCAATGACATTCTGGGCCTTGGCCCCCTGGAACCGCTGATCGAACGGGAAGGTATAGCCGATATCATGGTCAATGGCGCGGGACAGGTATACATCGAGGTCGGAGGGCGCATCGAGCTGACTGATATCAAGTTTCGCGACAACGCTCAGTTGATGAATATCTGCCAACGGATTGTGACCGCCGTTGGTCGACGCGTGGACAGTTCCAGCCCCATTTGTGATGCCCGCCTTTTAGACGGTTCCCGCGTCAATGTCATTGCGCCCCCATTGGCGATCGATGGTGCCGCTCTGACCATTCGTAAGTTCTCCAAGGAAAAGTTAACTTTCAAAGATTTGATTAATTTTAAGAGCATAACGCCGGAACTGGCCCAGGTTTTGGAGGTACTGTCTGCCATACGTACAAACATTCTGATTTCGGGTGGAACGGGATCAGGAAAAACAACCATGTTGAACCTGATGACAGCACATTGTGATCCCAATGAACGCATTATTACCTGCGAAGATTCAGCCGAGTTGCAATTGCAGCAACCCCACGTAGTGCGTCTTGAAACGCGCCCACCCAACATGGAGGGCGCGGGTGAGGTGACCATGCGTGATCTGGTCAAGAACTGTCTGCGTATGCGTCCGGAGCGTATCATCGTCGGCGAGGTCCGCGGCCCCGAAGCCTTTGACCTCCTGCAGGCGATGAATACGGGGCACGACGGTTCCATGGGCACAATCCACGCCAACAACCCACGCGAAGCCATCAGCCGTGTGGAAAACATGATTGCCATGGGCGGCTACAACCTGCCAGCGAAAGCTGTACGTGAGCAGATAGCGTCTTCCGTGCACGTGATTGTCCAGGCTCAACGACTTCGTGATGGCTCACGCAAAGTTACGCACGTGACGGAGGTCATCGGCATGGAAGGTGATATTATTACGCTTCAGGACGTATTTGTGCTGGAAATTGAGGGTGAGGATGAAAACGGCAAGCTGATCGGTACCCAGAAATTTTCCGGCGTGCGCCCCCATTTCTGGGAAAAAGCCAGATACTATGGCCTCGAGGAAAAGCTGGCCAGCGCACTCAACATGTATGGCGGGTAAACAATGATCAAAGAGACGGTCATTCTCATAATTATTGCGTCGGCAGTGGCCATGTTTGTACTGGGTAGTGTATTTATCATTGTCACCGTCATGTCGCGTCCGAAAATCCTCTTGCGGAAGCGGATTAGCGAAATTGGCTCTCTGGGTGAAGTATCCTCCACCGAAAAAACGGAAAGCCGTCGCGCCAAAAGAATTCAGGAAAAAATCAAACAACTGGAGCAAAAGACCAAGAAACGCAGCTTCATGGAAGCCATACGGGCCAGCATTCTGCAGGCTGGCCTGGATATTTCGCCAGGAACCTATTTTGTCATTAGCGCCGTTCTGGCGGCAGTTAGTTCCCTGATCTATCTGGTTCTTAAACTTCCCCCCATCGGTGCCGTTGCCGTTGCCGTTGTCATGGGGGCACTGATTCCCAAATTTGTGCTGATGTACATGGCCCGCAAACGCCAGGCATTGTTCACGCAACATTTTGCCAATGCGGCAGACCTGATCGTTCGGGGAATCCGTTCGGGCCTGCCGGTCAACGAATGCTTCAATGTCATTGCCCGTGAATTCGAGGCCCCACTGGGCGAAGAGTTCCGCCTGTTGGTGGAAGGCCAGAATCTGGGTATGACGATCGATAGTCTGCTTGAAAAGGGGATCGAGCGAATACCGACGTCAGAGTACAAGTTTTTTGCGATTGTTCTGCAGATCCAGCGCCAGACCGGTGGTAATCTGGCCGACACCCTGGACGGTCTGTCCAAGGTTTTGCGAGACCGCAAGAAGATGCGCGACAAAGCCAAGGCCATGGCCAGTGAAGCAATGGCTTCTGCAGGTATTATCGGTTCCATGCCTTTTGCTGTGGCCGGACTGTTGTCCGTCGTCAATCCGGAATACCTGATGGTTTTGTATTATGAAAAAACAGGAAACTATCTGGTTGGATTCGGGTTGTTCTGGATGTTTCTGGGATCCATGGTTATGAAAAAAATGATCAACTTTAAAATGTGAATGATGATGACATTTCTCGCTCGTATGGATATTGCAACCTTGGTCATCGTGATGATCATCGTCTGTGGTTTGCTGGCAGTAATGGTGTATGTGCTTTCGGTGGCCATGCAGGGTAAACGCTCGAAACGCATCAAGGCCGTGATCAAACAGCATCGTGGTGATATGAGCGCGTTACAGATGGAGGGCCTGCAGAGAGAATCTTCCATTCGCGGGCGTCGCAAACAAACGCACGTTGAATTGGCCCAGAAGTTTGTCTCCAGTTTGAACCTGCAGAAATTTCTGGCAGGCAACGAGGTTAAGGAAAAACTGGCCCAGGCTGGCTTACGCGGCCGAGCTTCACTCACTATCTACATGGCATCGCGTGTCTTGTTGATAGGGGTTGGTGCGATTGCGACTATTGTTGGTGTTGGCCTGATGAATGACTTTCCCTATCCGGACTTCGTCAGATTCTTGTTCGCCGCTGGCGGTGGTGTCGTCGGCTTTTACCTGCCGAAAATTATCGTTACCAACATGGCGCAGAAACGTCAGGAGGAAATGGTCGACGTGTTCCCCGATGCGCTCGACCTGTTGCTAATCTGCGTCGAATCGGGCCTTGGCATTGAAGCCGCTTTCGCGCGGGTAACCGAGGAAATTATGGAAAGCTCACCCACTCTGGCACAGGAACTGGGTTTGACTTCTGCTGAGCTGGCCTACCTGGGGGACCGAAAGATCGCTTACGAGAACTTCACCAAGCGAACAGGTCTTGAAGTGGTGAAAGCCCTGTCCACCACCTTGATTCAGTCCGAGCAGTATGGCACACCCGTTGCCATCGCGCTCAAGGTTCTTGCGCAAGAAAAGAGAGATGAGAGAATGTCAGCGGCAGAAAGGAAAGCGGCCGCGCTGCCTGCAAAATTGACCGTACCCATGATTATATTTTTCCTGCCAGTCCTGTTTGTTGTAGTGATCGGCCCTGCGGCCATGTCATTCTAAGTGCGGCAACCTGGACCATGGCATGAATGACTTCGTTGAGCAGTATCTGCAGGAATCAGTAGAGATTTTGGCAGCCTGTGACGGGGAAAGCATTAATGCCATGGCTCGTGGTCTGGCCGCCTGCCGGGGAAACGGCGGCAGGTTGTTCATTCTTGGCGTTGGTGGCTCTGCCGGACACGCAAGCCACGCGGTAAACGACTTCCGTAAAATATGTTCTTTTGAGGCGTACACCCCCACCGATAACGTCTCCGAACTCACCGCCCGGGTGAATGACGATGGCTGGGACTCGTCATTTGTCGAATGGCTTAAAGGTTCGAGAGTGGGTTCAGGTGATGCGTTGCTTGTTTTCTCTGTCGGTGGTGGTAACCGCGCCCACAAGATTTCGGTGAATTTGGTCAATGCAATCGATCACGGAAAGAGTGTCGGTGCCTCGGTCTTTGCCATTGTTGGTGCCGATGATGGACATGCGGCCAAGGTTGCTGATCAATGTCTGGTAATTCCTCCCCTGTACCCGGACCGACGTACGCCACATACAGAAGGATTGACCGCTGTCGTCTGGCATTTGCTGGTCAGCCATCCTGCGTTGGCGCGTGAAAAGACAAAATGGGAATCTGTCTTGTGAGTACCGACCCTGCGGCCATGACACGTTACTTCATCGTCGGAGGCGCGGGGTTTATAGGTAGTCATTTTTGCGATTACCTACTGGCAGATGACGACACGACTCGTGTAACCATCTACGACAATTTTGCCTCGGGGTCTGAAGCGCATGTTTCGCATCACCGGAACGATGAGCGATTATCTGTCGTGTCAGGCGATATTCATGAGCGCGACAAACTGCGGGCGGCTCTGGACGGGCATGATGTAGTCATTCATCTGGCATCTAATCCTGATATTGCCAAGGCCGTCAGCGATCCTGATATCGATTTTCGCGAAGGCACCGTACTCACACGCAATGTTCTGGAAGCTATGCGAGATACCGATTGCCGAAGAATCCTGTATGCGTCCGGAAGTGGTGTCTACGGTGATTTTGGGGAGGTCGAAATATCTGAGGATCAGGGAGGGATCCGCCCTGTTTCAACCTACGGTGCCAGCAAACTGGCCTGTGAAAGCCTTATATCGTCCTACTGTCATATGTTCGATTATTCTGCCAGATGTTTTAGGTTTGGAAATGTCGTTGGCCCGCGCCAGACTCATGGAATTGGGTTCGATTTTGTTCGGCGCCTTCGCAAGGACAATACCATACTCACTATTCTGGGCGACGGCAGCCAGAGCAAATCATACGTTCACGTGTCTGATACTGTAGCCGCCGTCATGCGCGCCCATGAGGTATGGCCGCATGAATATGGCGTTTTCAATGTGGCGACCGGAGATTACATCACGGTTACAGAAATTGCCGACATTGCGGTCAAGTGCGTGAAGCTTGACCCTGATCAGGTTGATTATAAATATTCAGGCGGTGACCGTGGCTGGAAAGGCGACGTACCAGTTGTACGGCTTAACAGTGACCGGATACGATCGCTTGGATGGTCGAACAAACTTAACTCAACGCAGGCCATGAAAAGCGCCATAGAAGCGATGTTGGGTGAGTTGGAGGCATGTAATTGAATGCCTGGCAAGGCCGTATTCCTTGATCGGGATGGTGTCCTCAATGACGTTGTTTTGCGTGATGGCCGACCACACCCTCCCGAATCAATTGCCGAACTTAAAATCATTCAGTCCTCCGTTCTGGCATGCAAAATGTTAACCGATGCAGGGCTTGTCTTGGTAGGCGTCACCAACCAGCCTGACGTAGCCCGTGGTCAAACGACACGAGAGCAGGTTGAAGCGATTAACGAGGTCGTATGCGAAGAAATGAACTTGCGAGAAATGCGGGTTTGTTTCCATGATGACAATGACAATTGTCACTGCCGTAAACCCAAACCAGGTTTACTCATTGAAGCTGCAAGAGACTTTGACATTGACTTGGCAAACAGCATTATGGTGGGTGATCGGTGGAAGGATGTGGAAGCCGGAGTTTCTGCGAAATGCCGGACCGTATTTATTAACCGGAATTATGCTGAGAAGCGCCCGGGGGCGGTAGATCATACTGCTCCTGATTTATTGAGTGCAGTACCGTGGATTTTGCACGCTGCAGGTTTTTGAAGGACGTTACCACTTGGATCTTAGTGTAAAAATTTTTGCGGATGGCGCTGATGTTGCCGAAATGAAACGGCTTCGGGAATCTCCGATGATCAGGGGGTTTACTACCAATCCAACGCTCATGCAGAAGTTTGGTGTCCGTGACTATGAAGCATTTGCGCGCGCTGCTATCGAGGCGATACCTGATTTGCCGCTTTCCTTTGAAGTCTTTGCTGATGAATTCGACGAGATGGAACGCCAGGCTCTGAAAATCAGGGGATGGGGCGACAATCTGTACGTCAAAATACCTGTCACCAACACGCGCGGCGAAAGCGCCGTGTCGTTGGTAACACGCCTGGCGGATCAGGGTGTAAAGCAGAACGTAACCGCCATGCTTTCCGTGGAACAACTGGAAAAGGTAGTTTCTGCTCTTCGCCATACAGATACGCCTCAGCAGGTTTCTATTTTTGCCGGGCGCGTTGCGGACACCGGGCGTGACCCGGTGCCAGTCATGAGGGAGGCTATGAGCCTGTTGCAGGCAACACCCCATATAGAATTGATCTGGGCAAGCCCGCGCGAGGTCTACGATATCGTGAGAGCCAATGACATTGGATGTCATATCATTACGGTGACATATGATCTGCTTGATAAGATGGCCCTGTTTGGCAAGGACCTGGACCAGTTTTCACTGGAAACTGTCAAGATGTTCTACAACGACGCACAAGCCGCTCAATATACTTTGTAGGAAGGTCTGCTTTGATCATCACTCGGACACCGTTGCGCATTTCCATAGGTGGTGGTGGAACCGACCTACCGTCTTATTATGAGAAATTTGGTGGTTTTGTAATCTCGGCAGCCATCAACAAGTACGTTTATATCACCGTGAATCAGGCATTCAGACCCGGTTATATTCTAAAGTACTCTCAGATCGAAACGGCTGAGGCTTATGATGATATAGGGCACGATATTTTGCGAGAAGCGCTTCGCCGCATGAGCATCATGTCGGGAACGGAAATCGTCAGTATTGCAGATGTTCCCGCAGGTACGGGTATGGGTTCGTCCGGTAGTTTTACCGTAGGATTAATGAACGCTCTCTATGCCTATCGACGCCAGCATGTCAGTACAGAAGAATTGGCGCGACAGGCTAATGATCTGGAAATGAATGTGCTGGGAGAACCTTGTGGTAAACAGGATCACTATGTAGCAGCCTATGGCGGTATCGTATGTCAGGATTATCTGGATGACGGGACGGTAGTAGTCAAACCGCTATCAATTTCCGATAGTGGTATCCGAACGCTGCGCGAACACCTAATGCTGTTTTTTACCGGTTACAGCCGTACCGCGTCCGATCTTCTGCAGGTTCAGAAGTCAAAATCGGATTCAGGCGACGCAGCGATGCTGGAGAATCTTCACTTTGTCAAAGACCTTGGTAAACGTATAAAATCATGTCTGGAATCTGACAATTTGACGGGCTTCGCTGACCTCATGCACGAGCATTGGGAACATAAGAAAATGCGGGACGTAAACATGTCAAATGACAGAATCAATTCTGTCTACGAAATTGCACGGCGGAGCGGGGCGCTTGCGGGCAAGCTTGTTGGCGCGGGCGGCGGCGGTTTTCTATTGTTCTTCACCGAGGACCGTGCGCGGTTGCGCAATGCCATGGCAGAGAGCGGGCTACAGGAAATGGATTTCTCTTTCGATTACGATGGATCAATCGTTCAACTGCGCAATTAGTCTGGGAAAGGTATGCAGTGTCTGATTCTTGCTGGCGGTTTCGGGAGCCGGATGCGGCACCTGAGCGGTGATCAACCGAAAGCCCTGATTTCTGTTAACGGTCGACCATTCGCCGACTACCAGCTCTACCTGTTGGCATCCTACGGTGTCAAGAACGTGGTCTACGCACTGTCTCATCAGGCAGAGGCTATACGCAGCTACGTGGGCGATGGCCGACGATGGGGTTTGTCTGTGCGCTACTCTGAAGATGGCGTACACCCTCTGGGTACCGCAGGCGCAATCCGCGCAGCCATCGAATTGGGATTAATGGATGATGGTTTTTTTGTTTTGTACGGTGATTCCTATCTTCAACTCGATATGTGTACCATGTGGTTGGCGTCTGAGCGCGGACGACGACCGGTGCTTAGTGTCTATCGTAATGAAGAAAAATGGGATGCCAGTAATGTCATCATGGATGGAAATCATCTGACGCTCTATGAGAAGGATAGTGTTCCGGATGTTAGAGCACGCATGACACATATTGATTATGGTTTATCTGTCATGACACGGGAAGCCATTGAGCAGAATGTGCCCTGTGACCATTTTTTCGATCTGGCAGAAGTTTATCATCGCTTGAGCGTGACAGGGCAATTGGCTGCGTATGAAGCGACCGAACGTTTTTATGAAATCGGTTCTCCTCAGGGCTTGGCGGATTTCGAGGCATTTCTGAATGACGGTGATCTGCGTGACTAGAACGTTTAACGCATTTCTGCCGTTGTGCGGTGTTCTGGCATTTGTGACGGTTATCCACGCGACCTGGTGGTTGGTCGGGAGTACGCCGCCTGAGCAATCGTATTTTTCAGATGGCGACAGTTATTTACGGCTTCTTCGTGTTGAAGCTCTGCTGCAAACGGGTCACTGGCTGGACAATTCAATTTCAGACATCAATGCGCCGTATGGGGCGACATTGCACTGGACCCGCTTGTTTGACCTCATATTAATTGGTTTTGCGCTTCCCTTAATGCCCTTTGTCGGGGTGACGAAGGCGCTGTTTTGGGCGGGTATGTTCATCAGCCCGATTCTCCACATCGTTTCGGCAGGTGTGCTGGTTTGGGCACTGGGTCCATTTATTGGCCGCAAGGGCGCATGCCTTGCAGGTGCGTTGAGTGCTTCGCAAGTTGGCATTCTGGCGTTCTCCACGTTTGGCCACGCCGATCATCATATGATGTTCGTTTTGTTGACGACGTTGTCATTAGGGCTGGTTTGCCGCCTTGTTCTGAATGTGGAAAACATCCGCCGCAACAGTCTGAGCCTCGGTGCCACCCTTGGTATCGGTATCTGGGTTGGGCCTGAGTATCTGGTGTTCACAGGAATTTGCCTCGCTATCATGGGCGTTTACTGGATTGCAGATAGTCCGGGCAGTTTGCGCAAGAACTCTGGAATTGCATTGGGTCTGGCATTGGCGCTGGTCATAGCGACAATAATTGAGCGCGGTGTAGTGGGTTTCGTAGATATAGAGTACGACCGCCTGTCTATTGTTCATGTGGTATTTGGCAGCCTGTTAACAACGTTCTGGTTCGGCGTCTCGGTATTGGTTGCGAAACTGACAGATCGCCGACCCAGCCATTTGTCCACACCGCTGTTTCGGTTACTAATTGCAACAGTGGGGGCTCTGACCCTTGGATTGATCATGGTGTTCCTGTTCCCTAAGGTTGCCGGAAACCCGCTGAATGATGTTGATCCTGCGCTTCTGCCAATATTTTCCATGATATCTGAATACAGGGCAATTGCCGATCCGGCCCGTTTCCTGATTTACTTTGGCAGTGCAGTGTTTGTATTGCCGTGGCTGTGCTGGCGTCTTCGCATGTCTTGGGGCGAGCCATCTTCGTGGATATGGATGTTGTTAGGCGTCAGCCTCGTTGTCTACCTGGGGTTCGCAACTATGTGGCTACGCTGGTGCCTTTACGCAGGCCTATTCATGATCATCCTCATAGCTGACGTAACATCCGAACTGGATCGATGGATTTCCAATCGTTACGCATTTCCTCTACGAGTGCCCGTGAAAGTGGTCTTGCTTCTCGCTATAATTATTGGCCCCCTTGTAGTGGGTGGTGTGTTGTTACGGGTAAACAAGGTGTCGGAAAATCAGGTGGCATCAGGTAATCCGGAATGCTCGGTGACGGTGTTGAGTGCATACTTAACGACGATCGACAAACCTATGACTATCGTCGCGTCAGCTAATTTCGGCCCCGCAATTGTCTATTATACGGATCACCGTGTCCTGGCGACGGTGCACCATCGAAATGCAGATGGTATTCTGGACGGATATAAAA
>JAJFID010000280.1 GCA_021775325.1 Rhodospirillales bacterium | reverse complement strand
CCCTGTTATCGGGGCGCTGTGTTCGTCGCACTCTATAACAGTATCACGACAGAAGAGGCATAACCAATATATTGGTCGATTGACCAGTATATTGGTTATGCGTATAACAGTGACTTCGAACGCCTGACTTCGGCCAGCTTTTGCAGCAAAGGACGGTAACATGCGTTTCGACGGCAACGTCTATTATCACGAGCTGGAGGCCTATCCGGCCGACCAACTTTTTGACGAGTGGCGCCAGACTGCGCTGGTACTCGATCAGGCGGGTTTCACCACCTGCTGGCTCGGCGAGCATCACTTCTGGCATCGCGGCTATCCGGTCGCCTGTCCCAATCCGGTGCTGGTCGGCCTGCATCTCGCCAGTGTGACCAAAAACCTGCGCATGGGCCAGAGCGCATGCATCCTGACAGATCACCACCCGATCCGACTGGCAGAGGACATCGCGACCGCCGATCACCTGATCAAAGGGCGGCTTGATGTGGGCATTGCACGCGGCACCGACAGCTCCGCATCGATCCAGTTTCACCGCTCCGGTGACCGGCGCGACCCGGCGACCAATTATCGACTTTTCGAGGAAGTCCTCGACATCCTCATCAAATGCTGGACCGAGGATGCCATGCAGCACAAAGGTGAATTCTACACCTTCCCGGTGCCGGGCTGGTCCGAGAAAAACCCCGATCTGTACAGGGACGATCCCGATCATTACGAAGATGACGGCACGCTGAAGGCGCTGGGCGTCATGCCCAAACCCTATCAAACGCCCTACCCTCCCATCTGGCAGGCCGCGGATTCAACAGCTTCTCATGAGTTCGCCGCAAAGCGGGGCCATGCGCTCATCGGTATTGGACGCTCCCTGAATGGCACTCGCGAGGCCTGGACCCGCTACCGCGAGGTGGCGTCGGAAATGTGCGGCCGCGACTTGCCCATGGGCACGTGCGCCAATGGCCAGACGCTCAACGCCATGCGCACCTTTCACATCGCCGAAACCTGTGAGGAAGCCGAACGTGACGCCCGGCCAGGCATCAACGCATTCTTCGAGGTTGCGACCGGACTGAACCCGAATTGGGCGCGGCAGGGCTTTCTTGCCAAAGACGAAATACTGAGCGATGAGGATAATAACCTCGACTGGTTCGATTTTCTTCAGAAGTATGAAAATCTGCTGGTCGGGTCTCCGGAATTCGTCGCCGAAAGAATCCACAAGTTCCGCAGCGAACTGAATTGCCAGCACGTCACCCTTTGGCCCAACCCGGGTTTCGTGCCATTCGAAAAGGTACTGAAAGGCATCGAGTTGTTCGCTGAACGGGTGATGCCTCAGTTCTGCGAAACCAGCGCCCGTACCGTGCAATAAGAACGCTGCACAAAAAAACAGGAGATGCACCCATGAGCGCTTTTCAGACGCCCCTGCTGATCGATTGCCTTCAGGTCAGCAATCCATGCCGGGAACGGTTTCTCGAATGGCGCACCGGCGGCCTGGACTGTGTCCATGTTACTCTCGCCATATGGGAGACCGCGCGGGAGACCCTGAGCGTCATCGGCAAATGGAACAGGTTATTCGCGGCCAACGACGACCTGATCGCCCTGGCGGGGAACGCCGGGGAGATCGAACGCATAGCAGCTTCTGGACGCACCGCAGTGGTGTTCGGGTTCCAGAATAGCTCACCGTTCGAGGATGATATCGACCTGGTCGGGATATTCCATACTCTCGGCGTGCGCATTGTGCAGTTGACGTACAATGTACAGAACAACATCGGTTCGGGTTGTTGGGAGGATGTCGATCACGGTATTTCACAGTTTTTCGGCCGCAACGTGGTGCGTGAAATGAACGCCCTTGGCATGCTGATCGATATTTCCCACTGCGGCCCGAAAACCGGTTTCGATGCGCTCGAATATTCCGAACGACCGATCGCAATAACGCACGCCAACCCATCGGAATTCGTCGGCTTCGATATTGAACTCAACCGGCGCAACAAACCAACCGACCTGATCCGGGCCGTGGCGCAGGCGGGTGGTGTGATCGGTCTCAGCCTGTACCCCAAAATCATGCGCGGCGGTTCACAGGCAACCCTCGATGATTTTTGCGATATGATCGAATGGACGGTCGAACATATCGGCATTGACGCCGTGGGCTTCGGCACGGATTACTATACAGGCTATCCGGTTGAGGCTGTCGACTGGTGGCGCGCCGGTCGCTGGGCGCGCGAAAGTCCGCTGAAACTGCCTTCTGCCTTCTCTCCCTGGCCGGACTGGTTTGCTTCACCGGCTGCGTTTCCCGGTGTCATGGCCGCCCTGCGGGCCCGCTCCTTCTCCGATCAGGACATCGACAAGATTGCCGGTGGCAACTGGTTGCGTTTGTTCGACGAGTCTTTCGGGCCGCTGCCAATCGATTGACCGGGCGCAGAGCAACCAGCAAGCAAATGACTCCAAAAACTCACTTCAGGCGCATCAATGGCGAGCCATTGCGCCGGTAGTTCACGCGTTCTGTTAAACTGGATCTGGCAAGGTCCACAACTTGCCAATTTCCTTTACTTCAAACAACCACACAGGCAGTTTTGGTTCCATGACGGATACGCCTGTCCAGACACACATTGATGCGACATTTTCCCGTGCCGAGCAGGCCGGGCTAAAGCTCGCCATCAAAGGCCGGATTATTGCGCTGAGCGTGGTCGGGCTGTGGCTGGTCGTATCCCGGGGGCCGGAACATGCCGTTGAGTACCTCACGCCGGTGCTGGTCTTTGCCGCGCTGGGGGCCATCCATTACCTGGTGATCGGGTCAGCCCGGGACCGCCCGTGGGTGAAGTATGTATTTTTCAGCACCGACATCCTGCTGCTGTCCATGGCTGTCGCCCTTTTGTCGCCAGCACCGGAGATCCAGTTACCTCAGATTTTCATGTTCAAGTTCAATATCTTTCCCTTTTACTTCATGATACTTGGCGTTGCCGCGTTCAGTTTCTCACCCGGGCTCGTCCTGTGGTCAGGGTTGCTTGGAGCGGGAACCTGGATGGGCGCATTCATGTGGGTGCTGTCCCGGATGGACAAGCCACTCGATTGGAGCGATATCCCCGACAATCCAACAAAGGAACAGTTTCTCGGCGTCTTTCTGAGTGAAGAGTTCGTCGGCTTGGGTAGCCGGATACAGGAAGCCATCATCTATCTGGTGGTCGCAATCCTGATTGCCATTGTTATGCACCGGGCGCGGCAGACTGTCCGGCGACAATTGGCGGCCGAGCGCGACATGACGGCAGTTTCGCAGATGTTCGGTCGGTTTGTACCCAAAGCGGTGGCCGACTCCATGATCAGGGATCAGGGTACGCTGACCCCTGTGGAGCGCCAGGCAACGGTTCTGTTTACGGACCTTTCGGGATTCACGAACCTGACCGAAGCCAGGGGCCCCAGGGCCATCGTCGACATCCTGAACGCATATTTTGATGCCGCGACCGAGATCATCGGCAAGTACAATGGCGTGGTGACACAGTTTCAGGGCGACGCGATTCTCGCGGTCTTTAATGTCCCAATTGAAGACGATGACCATGCACAACACGCATTCGATGCTGCGATCGAGCTCCTTGACGCTGTCCGCAGCAGAACGTTCGCCAACCAGCAACTCGCTATCCGGATTGGCCTGAATTCCGGCCCGCTCATCGCCGGCAATGTGGGTGGTGGTGGCCGCCAGAGTTATACGGTTCATGGCGACACGGTCAATCTGGCAGCGCGACTGGAAAATTTGAACAAGGAATACGGCACATCCCTTCTCGTTTCGCAATCGACAGCAGACCTGCTGAGTGACGTCGATCTTCGAAAGATCGGTGAAACCGAAATTCGCGGGTTGAGTGAGCTTGTCGGCGTTTACACCCTGGCGCAGGAGCCTTGAATTCCAAACTCACTTCAGGCGCATCAGGTGCGCACGCCTGCGGCGGCGGTCTGAACGTGTACTTTTATCGTTGAGTGGACGTTTTCTGGATGGAGCTTCATGGCAATTTCCGTGCAAATCCGGCGATTCTAATCTTAACAATATCCAAATATTTTACCCATTAAACCCAAACAATTTTGCGCCACTATCCAGTCATCGAAGATCATCGTACTGGATCTTTTCAACGGATTTGAACAAGGGTGCCGTAAAATGGGAATGAATAGTCAATCACAGTCAGATGCACAGCCGGACATGGATATGGACGGCACTGGCCGCCCTCTCTGCGAGGGCATCATGCTTTGCGATCAGGATACGCGCGGGGTCGCCATGACCTATCCATTTGCGAGCGATCCGTTGAGCGATACATGTGGCGACGCCATGGGCGACCCGCTGCAAGTTGGCCAGACGGTCAACCTGAAGATTGGAACCGGTGCGTCCGTTCCAGCCAGGATTGTACGGGTCTTCAATGGTGGTTTTGCGACCCAGTTCGAATTCTCGCTGATCGGCGCATCAGGCCGGGACGCCTTTTGCCAGTAACAACCGGGCGAGGGTCCATTAGGGCCACTATCGACCCGCTTCACATTTTTCGAAAACGAGGACTAAAATCATGTCAGATATGGAATACTGGTTAGCGTACACCAAATCCGGAACCATAGCACTGCTCGGTCTGCTCACCGGCATCGGATCGGCCCTTGCTGCCCTGATGGTTTAGGCGATCAGAACAAGCCAAGCGGGCCATAACCATTTTGGATCACGATCCACAACGGGTGTTCCATGCTTGCATCAGGCACATTGAACACAACCCTGGTCGGAACGCTAACATAGCCTAGCCAGCGTCGCCCGCCTTTTTCCGTTCCCGCCACACAATCAACAGCCCGCCGGCAACGATAAACAACGCACCGGGGAACAGCTTCTCAAACGGGGCCTCGCCAAAGATGAACCAGCCGATGATAAACGAGAACGGGATGCCGAAGTATTCAAACGGCGTAACGTTGCCTGGCATGGTCAGTCGATAGTCCATAACCATCACCAGGACGGCGATGCCACCGACGATCCCGGCACCCATGAGCCACAGGCCGTCTTCCAGAGAACTGATCTCGAGAAAACCACTCGTCACCGCCATGAGTACCGTCGAGCCAATGATAGCTCCGACAGACGAATAGAGTGAGATCGTGGCGCTGGGCACACCATCATCAATCAGGCGCACCATGATGCTGGCCGTGGCATAACCCAAAGCTGCGGCAATGGGCAACAAGGCCCACGGTGTAAAGATGTCGCTGCCGGGGCGAATGATCATCAGAATACCGGCGAAGCCGAGGATCACGGCGGTCCACTGTAATCTGGAAACCTGGTGACCCAGAATAGGAATGGAAAGTGTTGTAATAAAAAGCGGGCCAGCGAATACCAGAGCTGATGCCGTTGCGAATTCCAGCTTGATAAGTGAGGTGTAGAGACAGTACTGGGCGAACGTCAAAACCAGCCCTCGCCCAAATGCCGTCTTCCATTGCGGCACGGTCAGTGATCGTCCCGTAAGATGCCAGTCCCTGGACAGAAACAAAAGAATGATGCTTGGCACCAGGCCAAACACATTTCGGATAACCGCGATTTGCTGGATAGGATAACTGTTGCCCATATGCTTGATAATGGCACCCTGCACATCAAACAGAAAAACTGCCAGGATCATGAAGAACACGGCCAGACCGAAACGCTCCTGTTTGCCACCAGATTTAGGGGACGGGGATTCTGGTTTCATGTCGATACGAACCTGAGCATTATGATTGACTCACTTTCCCAACGCTGAAAATGGTCAACAGCGCGCCATCGCCAGATGGTGTGTCGCAGGCAAATCCTGGTATCCGCGGTCATTGCAGACCGCCAACATCATGTGTTCCAAACCAGTCTTTCATGAAATCTATCAACCGCCGTTGCCTCAGGGGCATGGCTTTTTGATAGACATAGACGAGGTGGAAGGAGAATGCAGGCGGCTCGAAATCACTTAAAACCCTGACCAGGGTGCCAGACTGTAGCTCACGGTAAACCACATAGGATGGTAGCCAGGCCAGACCTTTCCCCTGCAGGGCTGTATGCTTGATGAGAGGATTCCGGTTGACGGAAAAATCGCCTTCTACCCTGATACGTTCGATGTCGCCGTTGATCGCAAACGGCCATCCCGAAACCGTTGTTTCGTGTCTGGTGCCGATACAGTTGTGCGCTTTCAAATTCTCGGGTGTTTTCGGAGTGCCATGTTGTTGGAAATAGGCAGGGGTGCCGACAATGATCATGTGCCATTTGACCAGCGGGATCGCGACCAGATCATCGTCGACCACGGAGCCGCCCCGTACGGAAACGTCGATATTGTCGGTTTTCAGATCCCTGATCACGGGCGACAGATCCAGATCAATCCAGATGTCCGGGTATTTTTCCTGAAAACCGGACAGGATATCGCCGACAATAATCTCGCCGAATGAATCAGGGGCGCTGACCCGGATCAGGCCCGCCATTTCACCTTGCAGGGCGGCAATGGACTGCCTGCCCGCAGCGGCGGATTTGACGATCGACTCGCAGTATTCCAGATAAACCTTTCCCGCTTCCGTAAGCGACAACTTTCTGGTCGTTCTGAACAGCAGTTGAATGCCCAACTGCTGTTCCAGCTTGGTGAGCTGCTGGCTGACGTATGCTTTGGAGCGCCCCATTGACTGCGCCGCCGCCGTAAAGCTGCCGTGCTCGGCAATTCTGGCAAATACGGCCATTTCTTCGAAAGGTTCGATCATTGTTTACAAATACGAACAGTTAGTTTGAAAAATAGCCACTTATGCACACTTCCTAACAGGTTTATCTAGTTATTGAAGACAATAACAGATAACTGAAGCCGAATAAATGATCTATCTTTTATATGCACTGCTGATCGCGCTGCTTGTAACAGCGCCGGTCAATGGACGTGATTCATCCATACCCAACTCACCGCCGCCTGTTCGTTGAAGACTCCGAACCCCATCACCAATGGACAATAATACAGGACTGCATCAATCGACGCAGGGATGATCGACGATCAGTTATCCACGGCCACGCCGATAATGAACAGAACCGCATAGTCCTGTTTGTTGCAGCCCTCAACCGCAGGCATGAGGCCCCCGGGCGTCACCGGAAATGATGTCATCTGCGCTTTGGCCGGCGAACAGGAGTCGTAGCCCGCTGTGGATGTATAGCGCGCAGTACGGCATGGCAGGTGCGTCACATCAAACAGGGTTGCACCATCACCAAGTTCCCAGCGCTGGTCCCCGCTCTCGTCGCCAGGATGAACGGTTAGCACACTGACCGTTTCGCGGTCGCCTGTGACGACATATTTACCGGGAGGGACCGAGAACACGGGCTTCTCCATGATCAGGCCGTTTTCGTCCAGCCACCAGTCTGTCTTGTCAAATTGCCACATTGCCGGTGCCATGCCACCGGCAGCCTGCAGGTTCGAATATTTGTTCAGCCACACGCCGCGCGGACCCGGATCCTGTCGCCACAGGCCCCACGTCTGTGCGCCAGTGCCCGCCGTGGCATTTGGATCGCCCAGCGCCGCGATGAATTGTGTCGGAACGCGCCTGAACATGGTCTCGTCGGTGCCCGATGCAAGAGACGGTTGCACCAGCGTCAGAACAGCGGCAATCAACACAAACAGCCACGCCGCCAGACGCGCACGCCAAATCAGGCGTTGCTTTCTCATATCACGGGCATATTGAGGGTGTGTCATATCGTTCCGTTTGCTGGTTTTCATGGACAGGGCCTCACACTTCATATCTTGAAGCATGCCAGCTCACTGGTAAATATGAGATGTGCCCTGGCAGATGACAATCGGGTGAACGCAGGCTCTACTTCTTCGCCAGCAGAACACTCACGCCGTTCGGGCCAATCTGTTCGGTATGCAAAGTCCCGGCTGGGTTTTCATAACAATCGCCGGCTCCATAGGTCGTGAAACCGCTGTCATTCATCATGATGAACTCGCCACTCAGGACTAACACCATCTGTGACTGGTCATGGGTATGTAATTCCTTTATGGGACCCGGCCCCGCCTCCATGAATTCAGGGTCGCCATAACCCTGCTCTTTCAGTTCCTGCCTGAATTGTTCCTCGTCCATTATTGCCTCCTATCGTGAAGCATCCATCCGATCCACCCGTATTGACGCGCGCTACAACATATCGCCAAGATTACCCTGACACGGGCTAGGTTACATTCGAATTCCGCCGGACCCATTATCCGGCCTTGCGATAGACGCTGATCCAGTGGCGCAGATCGACGAACTGCTCGGAGAATGGATATGTCCGGAAGGGTTCGGTTTGTTCCTCAAGTACCCATGAACCTGCCTGATCAAGTTTCCGGATTTTTGCGCCGAAACCACCCTCGTTAAAGGCGGGCTCGGACAGAGAGAAAATAATCGGTGCCCCCGGTTTGGCGACCCGGAGAATGCCGTCCAGGGATTCTGCCGGTGCATGTCCATGGGTCAGAACGCCCGCCGCCGTAATCGCATCAAAGCTCTCGTCCGGCAAATCGATCTTTGATCCGAGCAGCGTCTTGTGCAGTTCCGCGTAACAGTTTTTGTACTTTGCCACGCCCAGCATGCCGTCCGAGGCATCAATACCAACGATGTTGCTGAACCCGATCAGGTTCAGAACCTGGCCAAGTTGACCGGTACCGCAACCGCCATCAAGAATGCGGGCGTTGCGGTCAGGGATGTAACGCCCGGCCAATCCGGTTATGAGTGTAATGTACGGGTTCCCGGACGAGCAGATATCCTGATCATAGTCCTGCGCCCATTCGTTATAGGCGGTGTCGAGGCCCGCGCGATCACCATTGGTCTTGTAAATTGCATCAAGCCTGTTTTCCAAACCGTCACGCATCACGCTGGCCCTCCAAAAAGCTGTTCCTATCATCCATGCCAATCATATCCGAACACGGGCACAATTTGAACCGCCCCGCTCAAAATCAGCTTTCAGGATGTTTCGATCACACGCCGGTTAGCAACCAGCCACTGCTCGCGCGTGATCCGAAAACCCGAGTATTCCTCCGCATAGGCCCGACGCGGACCCTCACTGGTAAAACCTGATTTCTCAAGCACATGTTGTGAGGCGAGGTTCTCAGGTTCGATGACAGCCACAATCTCCGGTATGGTCGTTTCTTCAAAAACGAATTTGAGCGGGCGGCGGCATCCAGTAAAACAGACACATCCCGGCGGCTTTGACCCCATGCCTGAAGGCGCTAGGGTATGAGATCGCGGATACGCACTTGCGTCCAATTCCAATCAACAAGCAGGAGACGAGGACAATGATTTACCATTCAGCAGAAGATCTGAAAGGAACCAAAAGGTTTGTGCAGGCCGATGGATTTGTCAGCATCCGGCTTGCCCTGGCAGAAGACAACCTGGGCTTCACGGTCACCGAAGCCACAGGAAAAACAGATATTGATCTGGAGATCGAGCACAAGAACCATATTGAAGCGGTTTATGTGCTGGAAGGTACGGGTGAGGTCGAAATCATGGAAACGGGCGAGACCTACAAGCTGTACCCGGGTGTGTTCTACGCCTTTGACAAACACGAACGGCATCGATACCGCCTGGATACGGAAGTGAAAGCCATCGCAATCTTTAACCCGCCGCTGGTTGGAGACGAGATCAATGACGAAACCGGTGGTTATGCGGCGACACCTGAAAGTGCCTAAAGCTGATTGCGACCCGGCAGATCAGTCATAGACTTCGAAATCTGCGCTCTTCGGAATGGGGTCCACACCGTGGATTGCCATCAGATCCTGGGGGCATGCGGAAAACGCAATGATCAGATCCGTCTCGGCCCGGAACACCACATAGTCGCCCGGTTTTGATTCCGGTGCTTCGAACAGGATATCGCCCTCAAGTGTCCAGGGAATGTTTTCGAACATATTTAACGGACATGGCGTATGCGTAATCGTATGCCCCAGCGCCTTCATGGCCGCGGCCAGGTTGTCGGAGCAATTATCGTGGTATTCCGTGCATCCCAACAGGCCATAGCGATAGTTGTCACACGCGGCGATCAGGGTGTCGTGGGTGCCGGGGGATGTATCCTCAACCATGGTCAGGATGGCATGCCGGTTGTTGGTATAGAGAACATCGCCAACGCCGGGCCGCATCTTCTGAATGGTGGTTCTCGTCGCCTCCATGGACATGAATTCGGATACATCACTGGCATTGTAGGCCCAGGTATCGACAGCCTGTTCACCGTGGGTGCTGATTAGTTTGACAAACTGGCCCCTTGAGACGGTACAGGCGACACCCCGGCGGGCGGGGATGTTATGGTGCTGGCGCATGGTGTTATCCCTTTCATCTGGATCAACCACGTGTATTTCCCGGTGTGCGCCCTGCGTCTGGAAAGAGACACTGGGACACCACGCGCCAACCGGACCAAATCAGTGATTGACTGTCAAGACGGGTTCTACGCCATCAAACATCGACTCCAGCTCGACGCCCAGTGCATCGCCGAACTTTGACACCGCAATGTAGATCGTGATGACAAACGTGGCATCGACAATCTGTGGCTCTGTCCAGTTGGCATGCAGGCGCTCCCAGAGTTCTGCCGGCACCCGGTTTGCATCTTCACCAATCTGGACCGTCAGATCCAGCAACGCCCTTTCTCCCTCGGTGAAGTGGGGGCTGGTCTTGTAGGCATCGCCTTCCAGATCGGCAATTTTTTCGGGTGCAATGCCCAGCATGTCCGAGACCCGCTCATGCTGAACAACGCAGTATTTGCACTGGTTGCGCTGCGTCGCTTTCAGGATGATCAGTTCCTTGGTCTTCCAGTCGATAACACCGTCTTTCAGGATCGCCATAATCATGTTGGTAAACGCGGTACCGTACTCAGGCTGATGCCCGAACACTTTGAAAATGTTCAGCAGCGCCTGAAAGCGCTCCTCTGCAGCATCATAGAAAGCCAGCGTTTCGTCGTTCGCCTGTTCCCGTTCTACGTATGAAACACTCATGATTTCCTCCTCTGTTGTGTTGAACGTTCATTCCAGACCAGTTAAATTTTTTTAGTCCAGCATTGTCCTGGCCTGGGCAATGATGGCATTGAGGGCCGCACGGTGTGGTTTCGCCCGCGTCAGCACCCGCAACCCCAGAAACAGACCCAGCAGCGCTTGAGCTGTCTCACGGGGATCCAGATCTTTTCGAACTGCGTCGTCGGATTGAGCAGCCTCAATCATGGACGCGAAGAAGTTCTCAACCTCGCGAAGACTGGCATCAACGAATTTTCGCACATCCGCATCATGGGGCGACAGTTCCAGAACCGTATTTACCAGGAGGCAACCGCCGGGCGCCCTGCCTGCGTTGTCCTGATGCGCGGCACTTTCAAATGCGGCGAGAATGGCATCTTTCGGCGCATGCTTTCGTGCGATGTTATCCAGAAAGTCCTGTCGATAAACTCTGTCATAGTGGCGCAGGGCTTCCATGAACAATGTGTGCTTGTTGGTATAGGCCGCATAGATGCTGCCCCGGTTGATTCCGGTGGTGGCAACCAGATCATTCATGGAGGTGCCTTCGTAACCGTGCGCCCAGAAGGCGTGCATGGCGCGCTCCAGAACTTCAGCTTCGTTGTAGCTTTTTTCCCACGGCATTTGGACACCCTTTCGTCACACCATTATGCATGTTTGGAACGATCGGTCAAAATTGCGCCGTTTAGCTCTGTTCCTCGAGTCTGTCCGTGGCAGGTGGTGGCGCGGGGGACAGTCGTGAGATTTCTTCGTGAAGCTCGGGTGACATGTCCACGTCAACCGATTCCAGTGACGGGTTTAGCTGTTCCAGGTTTCTGGCCCCGATGATGGGACAGGTCACGGCCGGATGGGCTGCCGCCCAGGCGACGGCAAGGCTGACCGGATGAATGTTCCTGTCATTCGCCAGTTCGGTAAACCGCTCGGCGATCTCGAACGTACCATCAGCCGCGTATCGGTCCCTGTATGTTTCATTCTTGACCAGACGACCATGATCGGGCCTGTTTTTCGCCGTGTACTTACCACTCAACAGGCCACCACCAACAGGTCCATAGCTGATGACACCGATGTTTTCGGCTTGTGCCAGTGGCAGGATTTCCACCTCGACCTGGCGCTTGGCCAGATTATACATGGGCTGGATAACATCGAACCTCGGCCAGCCATGCCGCGCGCTGATACCCAGCCCCTTGGCGATCTGCCAAGCGGCATAGTTACTGGCACCAAGATGCAGGGCCTTTCCCTGCGCCACCAGGTTCTCCAGCGCCCGCAGTGTTTCGTCAAGTGGTGTATCGTCGTCCCAGCAATGCATGAACAGAACATCCAGGCGATCTGTGCCCAGCCGTTTCAGACTGGCCTCAACGGAACTGATAATATGGCGACGGTTGCTGCCGCGGGCGTTCACATCATCACCCATGGGATAATGACACTTGGATGTAATGACCAATTCGTCCCGGTCCGAGGCGATCAATCTGCCCAGAATTTCCTCGGCCTTGCCGTTGTTGTAGACATTGGCGCAGTCAAAAAAATTGATACCTCTGTCCCTGCAGGCGGCATACATGTTCGCGGCTTCCGGCTCATCGGTGTCACCACCAAACGGCATGGTGCCGAAACAGAGTTGTGACACCCTGACACCGGTCTGGCCCAACAATTTGTACTCCATGCGTTTCTCCTGTGCCGTTGACACGTCTAATGGATTGTTAATCGTAGCATAATACGCTGCTGTAATTCACAGTCTATTGCCGCCAGGCCCGAAGGCAACGGTTGTGGCCGGAGACACACGAATGCTCAAGAATTTCCTCCATATGACAAAGTGCACCGAACCAACAGGAATCGTCCATGTGGGTGCCCATACCGGCCAGGAGATACTCGAATACAAGGACTACACACCAGCGGTCATCGTCTGGATCGAAGCAGACCCGGAAGTCTTCCCCCGCCTGTATCAGAACGTTACCCAGAACTGGGGGATGACCGAAACCGAACAATAATACCTGAACGCTTTGGTGTCTGATACCAACAGTGACACACTGGATTTTCATCTCACGGGAGACAAAAGCCAGTCCTCGTCCATGTTCCCGCCGACTGAATTACACACAAGATTCTTCCCGAAAGCGACGCCAACCGGTCAGGTACTGCAACTGGAGTCACGGACTCTCAGTACACTGCTTGCGGATTTGTCGTTGGAACCGACACAGATCGACTATCTGGTTCTTGATACGCAAGGGGCTGAACTCAAATGTCTCGGTGGATTGGGGCGCTATATTCAAAATCTGCGGTATCTGACGGTCGAAGTTTCGACCGTTGAATATTACGAAGGCGGGGCGCAGTTGCCTGAACTGGACGCCTATCTGGAAGCCCGTGGATTTCTCCGCGTATCGGGAATACCGAGATGGAAACATGGCGATGCGCTCTATCTCCGTACGTCGACTGACGGTCGGGCGGCAGACCGGGTGTTGACGGCAGTGGAAAATCACCAGGACGGCGAAGTAAGGGATTTTGTGAACAGTTTTATCGGCAGGGGCAACGATGTCATCGAAGACGAACATTTCGACTTTGCCTCGTGGGATGAAGAGCTGTTTCAGGTTTACGAACGATATGAAGCTGTTCTAGGCCTCGCCACGTCCTATGACGTGTGCGTGGCAATGGCACGATTCGCCTATGATCGCAACATGGGCCGTTCTCTAACGGCGTTTCTCAAACCCCTCCGTTGTCTCTGACCAGCCAAGGTATTAAGGGCATCAGGTGCCGTATTGGCTCCGTCCTGTTACCGTTTACTGGCCCTGTTCAACCTGGTAATGGCATCGTAGACAATCCAGATTCAAGCGCGGCGTCGACAATCAACCCATAAGGTATACTGCCATGCACCCCAACAAGGCTTTTCGATCCGCCACCAAAGAGGACAATCTGGCCTATGCACGTGACCGGGGATTTGGCGCGCTGACGGTTAGCAGCCCCGCAGGGCCACTGGCAGCATTCATTCCATTCATACTGTCGGAAGATGGCGAGACCTTCGGTGCCCATATGGTGCGCTCCAATCCCATTCTCGGTGTTCTTGATTCACCACAACCCGCGCTCATGATGATTTGGGGACCAGACGCCTACGTGTCGCCGGACTGGTATGGTGTGGCGGACCAGGTGCCCACCTGGAATTACGTGGCGGTACACTTGCGGGGAACTTTATCCAGATTACCTGACGATCAGTTGCGCCCTCACCTGCGGTGCCTGTCTGACCAGTTCGAACAGCGTCTGGCACCAAAACCGGTGTGGACACTGGATAAAGTCGCCCCCGATGCATTGTCGCGGCTCGAACGCATGATCATGCCAGTTGAATTCACCGTCGAGAGCGTGGACGGCACGTGGAAACTGGCCCAGAATAAACCTGATGCCGCTCGTACCCGTGCTGCGGACGAGCTTGCCAAGGCGGGGCACGACAAGGCGGGCCTCGGCATGATGGCCTCGGAACTGGCGGAACTGATGCGGTCGGTGGCGTAACCCATGTTTCACATGCTGTCCTGTTTTGATTTGAAACCCGGCGAGAACATCGATGGTTTTCGCGTCGCCTATTCGGATTTTGTCACTTATATGAAAAGTGTCGATCTGGTTGAAAGCAGCGAACCCATTGGTCGCCGTCAGTCAGACACACCCATGGACACGGACGATGAACGTGACCATGAATACTTTGTGCTCATGTCTTTCCGGGACCGTGCGCAGGTCGATGCCGCATATGCGTATATTATGACGCATGTTGAGCCCGGCGAGACATCACACAACGGCGTTTTCACCAAAGTTCAGAATCCGGTCTTCATTTGTTGGCAGGACTTGCCCTGATTACCGCCCATATTCTGGAACCACTCTCCAATTTAACTTAACTTAGATTGAAATTTCCTTCAATTAATTTAGATTGATTGAAATTCCATACACGTCCATTGTCCGCTGGAACTGGTCTATACGCGCCTGCGATACGATATCGGTCGACGGAGGTCATGCTGAAATCGTGTGGTGGGATATCTGTTTGGCCAGCACCGAACAATGAATCAAACGTATTGAGGGAAAACGAGAATGACGATCAAACCGCCGTTCACTGCGCTGGAAATCAAGACAGCGGAATCCGGGTTCTATCAGGGCCATAGTCTGCCCATCGCGCTGATCAGCAAGACCTGCATGTCCTTGCTGGTTATCTGGGCACTGGTCTGGCCATTGAGTGCCAATGGGATGCTCTCGAGCATTAATTGGAGCCTGCTGGAAGACTTCAATGGCTTTTACATAGTTGCCGTTGGTGCCTTTGCATTTTTCTGTTTTGCTGTTGCCGTGATTCCTGCCACAGGAAGGCGACTGCTGGGCAAGCCCGGTGAGAAACCGGAATTTTCCAACTTCTCATGGTTCTCCATGATGTTTGGCGCGGGCCTTGGTGTGGGCCTTATGGTCTACGCGACGGCTGAGCCTCTGGGCCTGTGGGGGTCAAACCCGGTCGTTGTTGGCGGAGACGTGGTCGGCAATACGGCGGAAGCTGTTGAGTCAGCCTATCGCTACACATTCCTGCACTATGGTTTTCATGCCTGGGCAATTTATGTGGCGACTGGCCTGTCATTATCCTATTACGCCTATACCCGTGACATGCCCCTCACCATCCGTTCCGCATTAACACCCATTCTGGGTCGGTATGTGAACGGTGTCGTTGGGCATCTTGTCGATGTCCTGGGCGTGGTGGCAACCATCCTGGGTGTTTCTGTAACAATCGGGTTCGGTGTCAGCCAGTTCGTGGACGGCGTATACTCCATCTCAGGCATGGAATGGCTGATGATGCAAACCGATGGTGGTCCCAAACCCAGCACGGTCGGCCTGATCTCCGCGCTGGTCGTTATCATGGGGCTTTCGATTATTTCAGCCGTCTCCGGTGTCGGACGAGGCATCAAGTACCTGTCGAACCTCAATCTGGTACTCTCCATCATTCTTCTGATGGTCTTTGTCATCTTCGGGTCTTTCATGTTTGCCATGAC
>JAJFID010000279.1 GCA_021775325.1 Rhodospirillales bacterium | reverse complement strand
GTGTGCTCATCCAGTTGGCCATCCACATTTCCCGGGCGAAAACGTCGCTGGAACGCCACATTTACGGCCATCACATCCGTGGTGTCGTATCCAATTTCCTGTAGAATAGCCATTTGCGTATCCCGTGTTACTGGCTCAAAGCTCAAATCTGTGGGCCAAAGTCCGATACCAGCTTCAGACAGGTATCGCCATGGGAACAACTCTCCGGGGTCCTCCTTTCGAAGCGGCGCAATATCTGAATGCCCGACAATGTTTCTTTGCGAAATTCCATGCCGCATCAAAATACCGGAGCACAAATTGACCAACTGGGAAATTTGTAAATCAGGGAACTCTTGATACCCCAGTTCGTGGCCGGGATTGACCAGTTCAATCCCGATTGATCGGCTATTGATATCCGTATGTCCGCGCCAACTGGATACGCCTGCGTGCCAGGCTCGCCTGTCCTCGGCGACGAGTTCGTACACTGTACCGTCTTCATCAATCAGGTAGTGGGCACTCACCTCGGCAACGGGATCACACAGGCGCTCCAGCGCACCTTCGCAACTCGACATGCCGGTGTAGTGCAGCACCAGCATGTCCGGGCCCGTGACCTCCCGACGTTCATTATGATTGGGTGAGGGATTTAAAATCATCACAATCCGTCTCTCAGTCTGCAGTTGCTACCGACCGGCTGGCCCTGATCTGAATGACCGCCACACCAAACAATACGACCATCCCACCCACTACCTTTTGCCAGTTCAGCGTTTCGCCAAGCATCAGAACACCGGACAACACGCCGATCACCGGTTGCACCAGGGCAAAGGGCACGATGTGACTCACACTATACTGGCGCAGGAGATAGTACCATATACCATAGCCGATGACCGTGGCCCCCAGCGAGACATACAGGATACAGGCCCAGAACATCCACGGCGCTGTGGCAATAGCGTCCCACTGTCCGGTTTCAAACAACCAGGATGACAGAAGCATTTGCGGGGCTGCGAACACGGACATCCAGGTTGTGAGCTGAAATATGTTGATATCGCCCATGCGTTTCACATGGACGTTTGCGTAACCCCAAGCCATGGCCGAAATTACCAACAGCATGACAGACACGTTTGCACTCCAGACATCCGGTTGACCCGCCAAAATCACGACACCCAGAAACGCCGTAATCATGCCTAAGGAACGACGCCAGCCAAACCGCTCGCCCAGAATAATCCATGCAAAAATTGCAGCAAATGGGCTACCGAGTTGTATCACAATTGCGGCGACCACAGCGTCCACGCCTTCAAAAGCGATAAACATCAAACCGTGATGGATTGATCCCTGAATAACAGATAGCGCCAGAACCGGTCGCCAGAACTGTCTGGGAAATGGAAAAATCCAGGCCAGGGCCAGGCCGACAACAACAAAACGAAGGCCTGTCACCAGCAGCGGGGGCACCATACCAACCGCCAACTTGATGACCGCAACATTGACGCCGAGAACCAGAACAGCGAACGTTGCGAGGATCAGATCACGTGGCGACATGATGCAGACTATTTCACAATAGTCCGGTAAACAAAAACAACATATGGATCAGCACGCTACTTGATGCCGCGCTGTTTGCAGATGCGATCATAAGCCGCATTGATTGTCGCCAGCTTCTCGTTTGCCAGGTCAATGAATTCCTGAGGCAACCCCTGGGCCATCAACTTATCAGGATGATTTTCTCGGACAAGATTGCGGTAGACTTTCTTAACTTCGCCATCGCTGGCATCGGCAGACACATCGAGAATTTCGTATGGATCATCGGCGTCCTTACCCTGGATGTAAGTATCCTCAATTCGCTTAAATTCTTGGGGGTTGAATCCGAATATGTCCGCGACCTGAGCAATGAACTCTCTTTCCTTCGGATGATAAACGCCATCGGCCTTGGCGATATGGAACAAAGCCCCAAGTAAATCCTCAAGCATAATCCGATTACCAGCAAACAGATTGGCGACCTGCTGGGCATAGGGTTCGAATCCTGAAGCGTCCTGTTTTGCTTCATTAAAAAGTGCACCTACATCGGCGGCCTCTCCCGACGGGATGCTGAAGACGCGTTTGAATGCCGCCACTTCATCTTTTGTGACCTTGCCATCAGCCTTGGCAAGCTTTGCACCCAACACGATAACCGCAACTGTAAAGGCGATCTGACGGCCCTCAAGATCAGCCTGTCCAAATCCCGCACCCGCGCCACCACCAAAACCTGTACTATGCTGTTGTTGATATCGCGGATCATCATCAACGGGGCCCGTTTCCCGCATGCGATCTATGGCATGACCGGCTGCCAGTCCCATAATGCCGCCGAGCGGACCACCCATGGCAAATCCGGTTACACCACCGATTACCTTTCCCCACACGCTCATAATTGAAAACCTGTCTGCACTGGCCCGGCCCTTTTTCAAATCTATACCGCAGTTTTAGGTATGCCTGTTTTCACCAAAGAGCAAGGATGCAGAAACACCTGGTAATGTTCTTACAAGATATCTGAACCCGTTACTGGAACAATTGCAGGATGCCTTCTTCTGATTGACCGGCGAATGACAGGGCCTGCGTACCAAGCGCCTCTCGGGTTTGTAGCGCCAGTAAATTTGCACCTTCCTCATTGATGTCGGCCAGCGTCAACTTGTCTGAGCCGCCCTCCAGAGTATTGACGTAGTGCTCGGTGAATTCCAGCCTCGTGCCAAGCAATGCGATATTGGTGCCCAGCATGGTTGCGTTGGTCCGTAACTGGGCAATTGCCAGATCCAGCGATTCAACGATGGTGTTGGCCGTATCTGTCGCACCGGCAGACACAAACACACCAGCCGCTTCGAAGGAGGTTTGCAAAAGGTCGGCCTGTGATGCCACAGCGGCTTGCTCGGCAAGTGACGCCTGTGATGCCACGGATTCCACAAACGGATAGCTTTGCCTGTCGCCAGCGGCCCCCTTGGTTGCAACAGATGCAATCGATGCCTGGGAAGCGATGGAAGACTGAGACGGGAACGAAGCCTGCGAGGCCACTGACGGCTGCCCCCCCTGCGCGGCCTGTGCCGCGACAGACAATTGAGACGAAACCGATGCCCTGGAGGCAACGGAAGCAACGGAGGCCCGCGAACCGGCGGGTGTACCGGACGAAACAAAAGCCAATGATGCGAGGGACGCCCGACCACCAAACGCAGTCCGCGACGCCTGTGACGACTGACTGGCGACCGACGACTGGGTGCTCAGCTCCAGTTGCTCAAACACCCGGGCCTGGGAAGCCAGCGTCTCCAGCGCGTCTATAGCCACCTGTTGATTAATCAAGTTTTGTCCGGCCACAAACGCCTGCCCGGCAACCGACACCTGCGATCCAATTGACGCCAGTGACGCGCGGGATGGCTGTGGCGCGCCAGATGCAATTGCCGCAATGGATGCCAGTGAAGCGCGAGACGCATACGCCGCCTGCGAGGCGACCGCCAATTGAGACGCAACCGACAATTGGGACGAAACCGCAGCCTGTGACGATACTGAAGACCGTGAAGCGATGCTTTCCTGTGAGGCTTGAGACGCCTGAGAGGCAACGGACAACTGAGACGAAATGGATGCAATAGTTTCGAACTGAGCCCGGGAAGCGACTGACAACTGTGAAGCCACCGATGTTTGCGATGCTACCGATGCCTGGGATATGCGTTCAGGTCGCGAAGCACGCGCTGCCTGTGACGCTACAGAGAGTTGTGAAGCCACAGATATCTGTGCTGCCACGGCAGCCTCCGAGCTCACCGCCGGCACTGCGGCGACAGCCGCAAGTGACGCTGTCGATGCCAATGATGCGATGCTGGCAACTGAGGCGACTGAAGACGCGGAGCCTTGGGCAATAACGGCGTTCTGAAACACCACGGCCGCCTGTGAAGCAACGGATGCCTGCGAGGCAGAAGATGCTGCCGTCGCTCGCGATTCCTGCGCGGAAATCGAAGTCTGGGTGGCAACAGATGCCTGAGACGCAATCGTCGTCAACGTGGATATATTCAACCCCGATGTTCCCGAACCCGCATCAACGGAAACGACGGTGACACTACTTTCTGTTCGTTCGGAGAATTGAACGGTCAGATTGTTCCCCGCGCCATTGATCATGTTTATCCCGTTGTAAGTTGCATCCGACACCAACTCATCAATCTGATTACGCAGATCATTGAACTGGCCGGTCAATTCCGGCAACCGGGACTCAGGTGCAGATTTCAGGACTTGCGCCAGGCCTTTTAGTTGCCGGACCAGCGAATCAACGGCCTCAACGCCATCATTGGCGGCCGTCAGCGCACTGATGGCTTGATCGATGGTCATCTTGCGCTCAGTGAAATCCTGCGCACGGTCACTGATCGCCTTGCTCTGAAAAAAAGCAACCGCGTCGTCGACGGCGCTGGACACTTTGAGGCCGGTCGCCAGACGACTGCCCGTCTGATTGATGAGCTTTGATGTTCGGCTCAGCGACAGCAACGAGTCCCGTACCGATACATTTAACGTAACTTCAGCCATTCCCGTTCAGGCCTTGTCATACATATCTTCTGCATCCACTGCGGACGCCTACATGGTTAATAATCTCCTAAAGTAGTTAACCATTCGTTAGCCATACGGAAATTTACAACCATTCGTCCTTCACGTAATACGCCAGATAGGCCGCCTGCAGATACCGGGTTCGCAAAAATGGGAAAGGAAACTTGGGTGGCACGCCCCGCATAATAGCCGGCACATCATTGTCCAACGTCGCCGCACCCGCAGCCAATTGAGAAACAAGACGACCGGCACCGGTTGCCGCAGCGACACCGCTGCCGTGCCAGGCAAGCGCACTCCACACTGTTTCATCGTCCTGCGGATGACCGATATGACCGACTAGGTCATATGTCATGCAAACAAACCCGTTCCAGAAATGGGTGAATTCTACATGCGCCCAAGCGGGGAACATGTTCTTGAATGTCTTCACCATGTAGCGCTGCATCTTTGCTTTGCCAGCGGGTGATGCATCCCATCCCCCGCGCCCGCCGAACATGAACCGGCCATCGGGCAGCAGTCGCACATAATGCAACAGATTACGGCTATCGAACGTGGTATCATTGGTGGTCCACCCCTGCGCCGCCTGTTCCTCGGCGCTCAGTGGCCGGGTCACAAGTATATTGGATAATACGGGGAGTACGCGTCCCGTCAGTCCGGGATTGGTGTCCTCCGCTGTGTAACCGTTTGTACCAATAATCACCTGTTTTGCGCGCACCTCGCCTTTCGGTGTGGTAAGCACATGCACACCCTGTTCCTTGCGCCAACCGTCGACCGGTGCCGCACCGTGAATAATAGCGCCCTGCACCTGCGCCGCACGGGCCAGGCCTCGACAATACTTGAGCGGATGAAGGCCAAAATTTCCCGGATATGAAACTCCACCATGGACCTGCGGGCCGGCAAGCCCATGATCCCTACATTCTCCTCGGTCCATGAATCGCAGCCCCGCCCCAAATGTTCGGTTCATGTGATTGACGCCTTCGCGCATGGAGGCAACGCGGTTGGCTTTATGGGCAAACTCAACCTCACCCGCCCCGGCCTTGTCCGCATCAATCTTCTCGGTCGACAGTAGATGATCAACCAATTCAACGGTTCCGCGTTGCCAGTCAAAGAACCGCTTGGCTTCATCCATACCAACCCGCCGTATGGTCTGCGATGCGCTGAGCTTGCTGGCACCCGGCCCGACAAAACCACCATTGCGCCCGGACCCGCCGAACCCGGGATAGGCCGCATCCAGAACCCGCACACTGACGCCATGGTCCTTGCACAGATGATACGCGGCAGACAAACCGGTATAACCCGCGCCAATAATGGCAACGTCGCATTGGACGTCGGTTATGCCAGCCAGATCTGTGGTTTCAACCGGATCACCGGCAGACTCTAACCACCAGCTCCCCACTGGTACGTCTGTATCAAACGCGGACGAATGATAGATATGTTTCATAGGTGTAATCTCTCGGAAAAAAAATTGATCGTTGGGCGATTCATTTACCGTTCGAAAACGACCCGGCCATCCAGAACTGTAGTTGTCACCTGCACGTCCCTGATCTCGTCAGACGGAATCTCGAATACATCGCGATCCAGTACAGCCATATCAGCCAGCATGCCCGGTAACAATTTTCCTTTAACGTGTTCTTCGTGCCCGGCCCATGCCCCAAGTGTGGTATAGGCCCTGAGCGCTTCGTCAATTGTGACTGCCTCTTCCGGTCCTGCTATGTCACCCATCATGGATGTACGCGTCACCATGGACCACATCGCCTTGAACGGGTTGACTGTGCACACAGGGTTATCTGAATGACCGGGTGCCGGAATGCCCTGGTCGATATAGGTACGGTGACGGAACATAGTACGCATGGCTGCCGCGCCCCGGTTTCGCACATACAGGTCACCCAGGTCGTGTAGGAATCCGGTCGCTGACGACGGCACGACGCCCAGGTTCCTGATCCGCTCCATTTGTGCGTCCGGTACACAACAGCAATGCTCAATGCGGGACCGGTGATCATCACGCGGCGATTTCTCCAACGCTGCCTCAATCATATCGAGGGCGAAGTCCACACCCCGATCACCCAATCCTTCCACACAAACTGTCAGGCCTGCTTCATGTGCGGCGATAACCCGTGGCTCAAGCCACTCCCGACTGAACAGTTGCATACCCCGGTTAGGCACCGGCTCGCCAACATCCGGTTCGCCCTGATAGGGCTCGTAGAATGCCGCGGTGCGCCCACCAACACTGGCATCAGCGATCCATTCCACGCCGACAATACGTAACCAGTCATCACCCATGCCGCTTTGCAGGCCTGCTTCGATCATAGCCTGGACCATGCCGTCCTCATCACCATTGCCTATGATACCGACCCTCATGTTTAGCTCACCCCGCGCATGCAAATTCTGATAGGCTTTGAAGACTTTCGGACGTACCACGGAGTTATGCACACTAGTCACACCATAACTGAGGTAATCATCGAACACGACAGGCAGGCCACATTCATAATCTGCCACAGTCGCCGAGTGGCGGAAAATATCACGGAAAACGAAATAAGCTTCCTCACGCACAACACCCGTTAACCGACCGGTCTGCGGGTCCCGATCAAACTGTCCGTGTGCCGGATCGGTCACATCTTCCGCAACACCGGCTATTTCCAGGGCACTGGAATTGACAATCGCCACATGCCCGTCCATGCGGAACAGGATTACCGGTCGCCCCGACGAGGCATCATCAAGCTGTTGGCGTGTCGGATAGCCCCCAAACCGGGCATTGTTGTAACCGTTACCCGTAAACCATTCGTCCGGCCCTGTTGTGGCCGCATGGTTTTCAATAGCCGCGAGGATATCCTCAATCGAGGTGAATTCTGGGTGTATTACGTGATAGCGATCCAGCTCCAGTGCCGTTCCATCCGGATGGCAATGACTGTCCACAATGCCGGGGATTACAGTCGAACCATTCAGTTCAATCACTCGTGTGTCGGGACCAGCCAGCACTGACAATTCCTGAGCCGACCCAATTGCCACAATCCGACCATCACGTGCTGCTAAAGACTCAACAAACGGTACGGATTCCTCCATAGTAGCAATCCTGCCGCCATTTAGAATCAGATCAGCATGGAGACCGCAACGAGAATCACGCTGTGTAGATGCTGAGTCGGACATGGAAAGCTCCCTATGCTTGGATCAGAGGCAGTATAATCGGAACAATCCGGAGCGAAAGGAATTTGGTGGAGCAGATACGACACACGACAGGCTCCTACATACTGATCGTCACTGCCTTGATTTGAGAATAGGCGTCCAGCCCCGTAAGGCCTTTTTCACGACCGATACCACTATCCTTCATGCCGCCAAATGGTACCGCGTCGCTGCCACCGTGATATCCATTGATAAAGACCTGACCGGCTTCTACGGCCTTCGCAAACCGCATGGCTTGGGAAACGTCGAGTGTATGAACACCTGCGGCTAACCCGTACGCCGTGTCATTGGCAACTTCGATGGCATGGTCGAGATCATTAACAGGGATGACACTCAATATGGGACCAAAAATTTCTGACTGGGCCAGTTCGTCATCACTCGAAACGTTATCAACAATTGAAGGTTCAAAGAAATTGCCGCCCTCACAAGTCTCGACAGTGACTGGATTTCCACCAGCACAGAACGACAGGCCGCGTTCCCGTGCACGTTCAGCAAATCCTGCAACCGACTGAAGCTGGCGTGCAGAAATCAACGGACCCATGTCGGGATTTTCAAGGCCGTGTCCCAGGACGTAGGCATTCGCGCCATCAACAAGCCTGGATACCAATTCGGCATGTACCGGGCGTTCCACAAGCAGGCGTGTACCCGCAGAACAGATTTGCCCCGCATTCTTGAATACGCCCTTCAGCACGTCCGGTACTGCACGATCGAGATCGGCATCTTTGAGAACAAGGTGAGGCGACTTGCCACCAAGTTCCAGTGTCACCGAAGCCACATGACTGGCCGCCGCCGTCATAACAGCCTTGCCCGTATTCATTGAACCCGTAAACGTGATGTGCCGCACTTCCGGATGCTCGGTTAATGCCTGCCCTGTGTTGGCACCATATCCCGTCACGACATTCACAACACCAGGGGGGAGTCCTGCTTCCTGCATCAGTTCTGCCAGCAGGATTGCCGTGAGTGGTGTGTCTTCGGCAGGCTTAACCACCGCCGTGTTGCCACACGCCAGAGTCGGCGCAATCCCTCTTGCAAACGTTGAGATAGGAACGTTCCACGGTACAATATGACCTGTCACACCAACCGGGACACGCTCGGTAAAACATACCTTTGAATCGCCAAGTGGAATTGTCGTGCCTTCCAGCTTGTCAACGATACCGGCGTAGTAGGAGAAGTAGTCTACGGCGCGTTCAACTGTGATCGTTGAATCCTGCAGGGTTTTCCCGCAGTCCAGTGTTTCGATCAGCGCCAATCGTTCGACATTTTCACGAATTCTCTCGCCAATGGACCATAACATACGTCCGCGATCTTTGGGGGATAACACTGACCACGGCCCTGTCAGCGCTCTTTTTGCGGCTTGAACAGCTTCGTCAACCTCGTCAATTGTCGCGACAGGAACAGAACCCAAAGACAGGCCGGACCCAGGGTCATAAACTTCAATTCTCTCTGCGCGAGAACCCGACTGACGTTGCCCGTCAACAATCATGTATTCCGGCAATTTCCCAGCGGCGTCAATGGCGTCTTGCCAGCGACTCATGGAATACCCTCCTCGACCAGCATTCTGAGACGGGCCCGTTGTGCATTGGCGATGTGCCGACGAGCGGCCAGTTCCGCATTTTCGGGATTCCGGTTCCGGATTGCATCTACAATGGCACGATGCTCTTCAGCCGCCGCCTCTGCCCGATCCTGTATAGAGAACGTGGTACCGCGCAAGAGTGCTAGGGAATTTCGGAGCTGTTCCAGTGTTTGCACGAGATAACGATTATGAGCGGCACAATAGATCGTTTCGTGGAAATGGCGGTTGATCTCGGCCAATGACTCCGGGGCATTCTTTGCCTTCTCGGCCTTATCCAGAAGCAGGTCCAGCATCTCGATCTCGGCTTCATCAATATGGCGCGCGGCGAGTTTTGCCGCAGCACCCTCGAGAACTTCCCGCATGGCATACAACTCACTGATCTGTTGGCGGTCCAGGTTAGCAACAACGACGCCGCGCCAGGATTCAAACGTCAACAGTCCTTCGGACTCGAGGCGACGAACCGCCTCACGGACCGGGGTCCGCGAGACATCAAGCCACTGGGCTACCTCAACTTCACGAAGGTGCTCTCCCGGTTTGTATCGCCCGGACCGGACAGCCTCGTGGATTTGCTCGCGTACCCAGTCGGCGCGCGACGATCCATTCCCGGTTTGAGATTTCCGTTTTGTTGAGGGCAACGTGACAACTTTCCCGGTCATTCAGTTACTCCCCCGCAAATCGGCAGCACTTGCCGCCGAATTGCCCGCGAGTCGCCCAAACACGGACCCGGACATCAACCCCGTTCCCCCAGGGTAGTTGAAATAGAACAATCCACCAACCAACTCGCCCGCTGCGTAAAGGCCCGGTATGGGGTCAAAATCCGTATCCAGCACATTACCCGTTGTGTCGATCCGCAGTCCACCAAACGTAAACGTAATGCCGCATGTGACCGCGTACGCTTCGTAAGGCGGATCACTCAGCGTGTTTGCCCAGTTGGACTTTGGCAAGTCCAGACCTGTTGTGCCGCGGCCATCCTTGACGTTGGGATCAAACGGATTATCCGTTTGCACAGCATCGTTATATGCCTGAATAGACGCCAATGCTCTGTCCGGGTTCACACCTTCCAGCTTGGTAACGAGGCCTTCAAGCGTATCTGCTGTTACCTTGGTGATCTGCCGTATGCGGTACTCATCGCGCAACAGATGAGTTACTTTCTGATCAAAAATCTGCCAGGCGAACTGGTTTGGTTGTTTCAGGATAACAGAACCATATTTGGCGTAAGTATAATTCCTGAAGTCAGCGCCTTCATCCACAAACCGCTCACCATTGGCATTGACCATGATACCAAATGGATAGGAGTGTTTTTGAAATGCATCACCCACAGAGAGATCACCAAATTCCGGCGCATTGCGCTCCCACCCTACGGCATGGCAACCGGACCAGTGACCATAGGGTGCAGCGCCTATATCCAACGCCATGCGAATGCCGTCACCTGTATTGAAGCGTGAACCTCGCACCCGAGCCAGATCCCAACCTGGTCCCAGATACCGGGTGCGCCATTCCGGGTTGGCCTGAAAACCACCCGAGGCGATTACAACAGCACCAGCCCGGATATCCTTTGTCTTGCCATTCTGTTTGACACGGACACCGACCACACCACAATCTTCAGCAATCAGCGACAGGGCACGAGCCCCGTAACAGACATCAATCCCCGCTTTTTGGGCCGCTGTCGTCAAACTGCCGAGCAACCCGGGGCCGCCACCCCAGGCCTCAACAGTTAGGCCACCCCAAAACTTGAACATGCCGTCTACCTTGAATGCCTGTCGGCCCCAGATGGGTTGGAATCGTATACCTTTGGACTGCTTCCATAACATGGTCTCACGACTTTGCCGGACAAGGATTTCAACGAGATCGGGATCACATCGGTACTCTGTCACCCGGCCCATATCATCGAAGAATTGATCTTCCGTATAGGTTCCAAAATCTGTTTGTGCGACTTCTTCATCAGTCAGGTCGGGCATGAGGTGCCGAAGATCATCAACGCCGTCGTAAACACAGCGCATGGCCCCCGCTGTGAACCGGGTGTTTCCGCCGGCCTCGTCTTCAGGCGCGCGCTCCAGCACCACAACCGATGCACCGTTCTCGCGTGCAGATAACGCGGCGCAAAAAGCGGCATTACCACCACCAATGACAACCACATCCGTGGATGCGGGAAGCGTTGCGGACATACTCAAGCTTTCAGTATCAATCACTATATTGCACACAAGTGTATACAATCTGAAGATTGTTTTGCAATAAGATATTTTCACGCTCGTTAAGCATGCTGCTCAGATTGCGGTGCGACACAAGGCCGTCAGATGTATACAAATTCACGTGATCGCGTGCGACAAATCTGGATCAAACCTACTCCCGACCGTTATGGTCTGGCAGAAATAATACTAACGTACGTTGATGATTTACACTGAGGTGGCTCATGAATTCGGTCGTGAAGCATATGTTTCGCGTGAGACCGGCAGCGCGGGAGATTCTGGTAGTAACGATACTTGGAATCCTTACGATAGGACAACAGGTGCATGCTGCAAGTTCTGTCTACAATACTACGCCAGAAGGTGTGGCAATTGGTGGTTATGACCCGGTTGCCTATCAGATTGACCATGCTCCCCGCCTAGGCGATCCCGATATTATCCTGCAGTGGTCCGGCGCAGAATGGCACTTCACCAGTGAAGCCAATCGCGACATGTTCGAGCGCGACCCGGAACGCTATGCACCAGCATATGGCGGATGGTGTGCCATGGCCATGGCGGGCGGCAGTGTGGTCGAGGTCGACTTTGTTCGCGCATGGTCGACCAACAACAACCGTCTTTATTTGAACGTGGATGCCGGGATCAAGAAACGCTGGCAACGAGGAGCCCGGCGGTTCATTCGAATGGCAGACAAAGAATGGCCCGATGTGCAGCCCGCCATTCTTGAAGATCGCGTGACCATTGCGCGCCGCGACCAGTTTCCCGAAGTCTACGAGTAATTCCGTCAGGGCTGGCGCGAGGTGGCCCAAAAGGGATGGTAGGCTGAACCTGCCGGGTGCGATAGGTTTTGACCAACACACTGCGGCTTCAAACCTACAAGGATCGTTCCATGTCGTCGGAATCAGATGTCATCATTATCGGAGCCGGATCGTCCGGCCTCTCTGCCGCCAAAGAATTGAGCCGGCTGGGGTTGAGTTACACCGTTGTCGAGGGATCGCACCGTATTGGTGGTCGAGCCTACAGCGAGGAAATCGCACCCGGCGTATGGTTTGATCTGGGCTGCAGTTATCTGCATCAGGCCCACGCCAATCCATTCGTGGCCATCGCCGACGAACTTGGAATACCTGTGGCAAAAGACAAAGGCGACCTGTTCGAGGATGACAGGATCGGCCACTACCGGAACGGTCGCCCGCTGACGGAAGAAGAACTCGCGGTCCACAACCGGTTTTGGGAGGAGTGCCATTCCGCTATCGAGGCATCTGTCACACGGGGGAAGGACCTCGCCATATCGGAACTCGTGGACCTGGAGAACCCCTATTGTATTCCCTATATGGCGGCCATGGCATCACTGAACACCTTGGATATCGATGAAACATCGGCCGCCGATTATTTTGACTTCGGTGGTGGGCAGGATATTCCCGTGCCAAACGGTTACGGCAATCTGGTGGCGACCTGGGGCCACGATGTGCCTGTATCCCTGAACACCAAAGTGGAGAAAATCGACTGGTCCGGTCCGGGTATTTCGGCCGAAACGTCCAAAGGAACACTCAAAGGAAAAACCGTGCTGACAACAGTCTCCAACGGCGTGCTGAATGCTGGCGACATTTTGTTCAACCCGGTGTTACCGGACTGGAAACAGGAAGCGGCCCTCGGACTGCCAACGGGAACCGAAAACAAGGTATGTGTACACTTCGACCGCGACGTGTTCGGCCCGGACGGACGCGGATGGCATTCAACATGGCACGACAGCGACAAAACCGAGGACCACGCCGCCGGATTTGAAGCCAGTGTCATGGGTCTGAACACCGGGATCGTGTTCACAGGCGGGCGGCACGCCGTGTGGATGGAAAAACAGGGCCAACCGGCATTCGAAGACTTTGCCGTCAGCCGCATTGCCGACGTGTTTGGCAATGACGTCCGCAACCATGTGACCCGGTCCATCGCCACCGCCTGGACCTCGGAGCCCTGGACCAAGGGGTCATATTCCATGGCCACACCCGGCAACGCCCATCAGCGCCAGAAACTGGCAAAGCCGCTCAATGACCGTCTGTTTTTTGCCGGTGAGGCCACCGTCCAGACAGCACAGGCCACCTGCCATGGGGCCTACTTATCCGGTGTCCGTGCGGCAGGCGAGATAGCAGCAGTGTTGACCTAGGCCGGGTCCCTGTAGCGATCCATTGGCACAACGGCGACGGGGGTCAGTTCCACCAGAAAATCCGCATGACCCAGACCGGCAACCATGATGGAGGTGCTCGCGGGCGGATGCCCGTAACCAAGAACTTCGGACCGCACGGACTGAATGGCAGGCGAATGATCTTGATCCACATAGTACGTGGTGACAGATACAATATCCGCCAGCGTACCGCCCACGGCAGCAAGCACCGTGGCAATATTGGCGTAGGCCTGCCGCGTCTGTTTGCTCACATCACCCGAGCCGACGATGTTTCCGTCCGCATCCCAACCGACCTGTCCGGTCAGGTGAATGACCTAGCCCTCGGGCTGCACGACGCCCATGCTGAACCCGCGGCCGTAGGGTTGCCAAACACCGGGTGGATTGAAGCCGACTATGCTGGTCATATAGAACCGCGATTCAGAGTCAGTGCAGCAACGGCAGGCGTGGGTGCCTCTGCGGCCATCCCATCCCCGTTGCACAAAGTGGGGCGCGTTTATGACGCTGACATTTCCTACGAAGCCATCAGTTGCCGCAGCACGTAGTGCAGGATGCCGCCGTGGCGGTAGTAGTCGACCTCGTCTTCCGTATCAATGCGGCACAACACGCTGGTTTCTGTGCTGGAGCCATCGGCGCGGGTGATACGCAGGGTCATGTCCATACGCGGATTGAGTCCGGCCGCCGGACCGGAAACATCGTAGGTCTCGGAGCCATCAAGGCCCAGGCTCTGCCTGTTTTCGCCGTCCTTGAACTGCAGCGGCAATACACCCATGCCGACCAGATTGGAGCGATGAATGCGCTCGAAACTTTCCACGATCACCGCCTTCACACCCAGCAGCCGGGTACCCTTGGCGGCCCAGTCACGGGATGATCCGGTGCCGTATTCCTTGCCGCCGATGACCACCAGCGGCGTGCCTTCGTCGGCGTATCGCATGGCCGCATCATAGACCGCCATCTGCTCACCCGATGGCATATGCTTTGTGACGCCGCCCTCGATGTTTTCCAGCATTTCATTGCGAATACGGATATTGGCAAATGTACCGCGCATCATGACTTCGTGATTGCCGCGCCGTGATCCGTAGGAATTGAAATCCTCCGGCCGCACCTGATATTCCAGCAGGTATTCACCGGCCGGGCTGTCCTTCTTGATGGCACCGGCGGGGCTGATGTGATCCGTAGTCACGGAATCGGCCAGGATCAGCAACGGCCGGGCACCTGCAATGTCGGTGAGTTCCTCGGGCTCGGCACCCATGCCCTCGAAGTACGGCGGGTTTTTCACATAGGTGGAACTGTCATCCCACTGGAAGGTGCGCCCACCGGTGACACCAATAGCCCGCCACTCTTCCGGGCCTTCATAGACGTTGCCATAGCGGGATGCGAACATGTCAGCACCCAGACAGGCCTGCACCGTGTCGGCCACTTCTTTGTTGGAAGGCCAAATATCTTTCAGATACACGGGCTCACCGTCACTGCCGTTACCCAGCGGATCATTGAACAGATCCACCGTCAGCGACCCGGCGATGGCATACGCCACCACAAGCGGCGGTGAGGCCAGATAGTTGGCCCGCACGTGGGGGCTGATACGGCCTTCGAAATTGCGGTTGCCCGACAGAGCCGCCGTCGCCACCAGATCGCCTTTTTCGATGGCGTCACTGATGGGTTTGTCCAGCGGGCCCGAGTTACCGATACAGGTGGTACAGCCAAAGCCGACAATGTTGAAGCCCAGATCATCGAGAGAGTCCTGCAGGTCGGCTTTTTCCAGATAGTCCGCCACCACCTGCGATCCCGGTGCCAGAGAGGTTTTGACCCACGGTTTTTTCTGCAAACCCTTGGTCAGCGCATTGCGGGCCACCAGACCGGCAGCCACCATCACCGACGGGTTGGATGTATTGGTGCACGAGGTTATGGCAGCGATTACAACATCACCATCCCGCAGGCCGTGATCAGTGCCCGCGACCTCCTGCTCACGTGGTGCATCCACACCGGCCATTTCCTTCAGCGTAGCCGCAAAACCTTCGTTGGCATCAGCCAGATTGATGCGGTCCTGTGGCCGTTTGGGCCCGGACACGCAAGGCTCCACCGTGGCCATATCCAGCTCCAGGGTATCGGTAAACACCGGTTCTTCTTCACCGGCGGTGCGCCACAGCCCCTGCTCCTTGGCATAGGCCTCCACCAGCGCCACAGTTTCGGGTTCGCGCGCGGTGGCGTTGAGGTAATTCAGGGTCTCGCCGTCAATGGGGAAAAATCCACAGGTGGCACCGTACTCGGGCGCCATGTTGGCGATGGTTGCCCGGTCGGCGAGGCTCAGATTATCGAGGCCGTCACCGTAGAACTCCACGAACTTGCCGACCACGCCACGATTACGCAGCATTTCAACCACCACCAGCACCAGATCGGTGGCCGTGTTGCCTTCTTTCATGGTACCGGTCAGCTTGAAGCCGACGACTTCGGGAATGATCATGGATACAGGCTGGCCCAGCATGGCGGCCTCGGCCTCGATGCCACCAACACCCCAGCCCAGCACGGCCATGCCGTTGACCATGGTGGTGTGGGAGTCCGTGCCCACCAGCGTATCGGGCATGGCAATGGTTTTGCCGTCCTTATCATCAGTCTGGGTCCAAACGGTCTTGGCCAGATACTCCAGATTGACCTGATGGCAGATGCCGGTGCCGGGCGGCACAACAGTGAAATTATCGAACGCTCCCTGCCCCCATTTCAGGAAGGTATAACGCTCGCCGTTGCGCTCGAACTCGCGTTCGATATTGGTGCGCATGGCCCCGGCGCTGCCAGCCTCGTCAACCATGACCGAATGGTCGATGACCAGATTACAGGTAGACAGCGGATTGATCTTCTGCGGATCACCACCAACATTGGTCATGGCATCGCGCATGGCGGCCAGATCAACCACCGCCGGTACGCCTGTGAAATCCTGCATGAGCACACGGGCAGGGCGATAGGCGATTTCGTGGGTGGAGGATTTTTTGTCCAGCCACGCAGCGACGGCTTTTACGTCGTCCACGTGAACCGAGCGACCGTCCTCTTAACGCAGCAGGTTTTCCAGCAGCACCTTCAGGGACTTGGGCAACCGCGTCACATCACCGATGCCTGCCGCTTCGGCGGCGGACAGGCTGAAATAATCGTAACTGTTGCTGCCAACATTCAGGGTGCGCCGGGTGCCAAGTGTGTCCTGTCCGGTAATAGGCATGGTAAAACTCCTCTGGTCCTCATCTGGCAGGTTTGATCTGCCGTGTCCGTTTTCACCGCTTTATATAAACCCGCGAGCAGCCCTTGGCATGCGTTTTTGCACATACACAGGGTTTGGGTTCAGGATTCCGGCTGGATCCGGCTCTTCCTTGCAGTTCCCGGGGGGCTGTTCGGCGTATCGCGCCAGTGAGATTTACCGGGCAGGCGCTACGTCCACTGGACGTTGTAAGCTTCCGGAAACGGGCCATCGCGGTCCGGAAATATCTCTTTATTACAATAGCTTATCTGTTCATCGCTGCCGAGATCATCAAGCAACACGATCTGGCGAACCATTTCAGGAATCATCTCCATGCCCACGTATTTGCCCAGACATTCATGTGGACCAAAGCCAAAAACAAAGTTGTGGTAGGGATTGCGATCCGGATCAAACACATCGGGGTTTTCGTAGGCGTAGGGATCGAACATGGCAGACTTGATCAGCAGGCGAACAATGGTCCCCGCCTTGATCTCGGTTTGATGGCCCGTGCCCTTGGCGACGGTGTAGTCACAGGCCGCCTGGCGAAAAATATCGGGACGGATAGGTACGAACCGCAGGGCCTCCCAGACCATGGCATCAAATGCGGCAGTGTGGGATTGCCGCGCCAGATTTTTGGCGTCGTCGAGCACCGCGGGGTGGTCGATGAAATATTCGACGACTTGTGCAACGGCCTGGGAGGTTGTCTCAATGGCGCCAATCAACAGTCCACCGGCGTTCACACCGACACGAGTCAGCGGAAAATCGACCTCCTTGGCGAACTTTGAGCGCAGCATGCGTGTGACCATATGATCATGCCGTTCGGGCAGGGCCATACCGAGCACACGATAGATCAGTTTCTGGACCGGACTCAGGACCATATAAATCAGGTCCATAATTTTCAGTCGGACCAGTTTACGCGCCATCAAAACGGCGATGTACGTGACCAGTTCTTTCGACGACTCTTCATGCAAATCGACGATTTTCCGGTAGTCCTGATCGGACAGCATATCGAAAGGCTGGTTGTTAAAGGCGTCGTACTGGTTCCAGTAGGACCAGCGGATCAGGTCCTCTCTGTCGATGCCATCGAGCCCGAAATAGCCCTGCACCAGATGCACCGGTACCATGCGGCAGTATTGGTTAACCAGTTCGATGCTGCCGTTTTGTTCAGCGATGATCTTGCGCGCCGTTTCCGCGACCATTTTGCGGACCCGTGGCAGGTCGTCACGATTGAGCAATCCCTGCATCAGTGATTTTTCCCGGTAATGCAGGGCATCGTCGTCATGAGCCATAAGATAGCCGTCGTCCGGCCCGGTGACTCCCATCTTGGGTTTGTACAGGTCAACGGTGAAAATTTTCGGCATCTGCAGCATGTCGCGCACGTCCTCAAACATGGCCACAAGCGTGCATTCGGGTGTCTCGAGAATGGGCCTCTCAGAACGAAGCTGTTTGAAAAACGCCAGTGGTTCGGTCCTGATCCAGCCTTGCACCAGCGGATACTTGTCTTCCTCCGCCGCCGCTTCATAGATCTCAAGATAGTCTGTTCCCGCAACACTCATCCGATTTTTCCTACATACTTCCAAAGGCACCCAATTACAGGGATTTCAGATACTCGATCAGGTTGTAGCGATCCACATCGGTCATACCGCAGGCTCCGTATTCGTGACCCACGTTGAAGTTGCCACGTATGTCCGTTCTGAATTCAAACCCCTCATCGCCATCGCTTCTGAATCCAACTTTGTCAGGCTCGAATTCGCGCGAACCGACCCGGAACGATGTCACCCGTTGCGCAGGCTGGGGCATGCCCAGAGTTTCCCAGCCCCGCATAATGAATTCTCCATTCGTGTCCTTCTTGCCAATCCGGCATTGTTCGACCATGGGGTCCACGGGTAGCAGCAGGTTGTAAAGGTCGGGCACAGACCCGTTGTGCAGATAAGGTGCTGTGGCCCAGATGCCATTCAGCGAGCGGGCACGATAGGCCTGGATACTGTTGAACGGTTGGGCCGTGGTATCCGGCTTGCAGTTCCCGGCCTTGACACTGTTCTTGATCGGATTGTCAGCAATCGTCATGACCAGCGAATACACCCACTCCGCAATCCGGCGCGGCCACCATTTATCCGGATCAGGGGTGGCGACGACGCCCTTGGTGGTGGCTGTCAGGATTTGAGCAACCGGCGCGTTGTCGCCAACAACAACGGTTCCCACACCATCGACCGCCTGATAGGTATCACGGAAGTTTCCCGGTTTGCCTGCATAGAAGGCGCTGTTATGCGCCATGGCAATATCGGTGGACTCAGGGTCTTCGATGGAGACGAGTTTGCCAATGACCAGCCGGTCCCAGTCAGAACGGTCAATGACGTCATGACAGCTTTGACAGTTTCTGGCGTAGATAAGTCTGCCCTTATCAACCATATCCTTGTTGGTCTTTACATCGTCGCCTTCGCACTGGCGCTCGGCGAACGACACCGTGTCCGGGCCGGTTGGCAGATAGTAATCACCCGTGTCTGAACTCCGGCAGAATGGCCACCGAGGCGACTGCAGGGTCGCCAGATGGCTTTCCAGACGCTGCAGGTTAAACAGGTCGATGGATGATTCGAAATTGATGACTTTTTTCTTGGTGGTCTGGCCGCTGGCCAGCGCCGAAATACTGAATTTCTTGAACCAGCCCCAAATGCCCTTTTCCTCATGCCAGTCAAGAATACCGAAGACGCCCGTCACTTCACCCGCATTCCGCCCCAGCGGCCCGGGACCGGCGTTACCGGCGATGGAATTCCACTGCACATAATCTGAATGGGGAATGTCCCACAGGAACGGATAGCTGACGGGCGCATTGGGGGAATTGAATATGCGGTTGCGCACACGAAGTATCTGGCGAAGGTTCAGGGCGGGATAACCGGCTGCCGTATCCGGATTGCGCAGGTTGGCGATAATTTTGGCAAACTCGTCATCGCGCAGGATAATTTCGTCACCCACATCGTGCAGGACTTTTTCAATCTGGGCTTCGCTCATCATGGGCTCTGTCGCGCTGTTCCGGTCGGTCACCAATCGCAGTTGCTCGGCAACCTGAGCGCGGCTGATGGCATGCTGGAGGACACGGTTGTAAATGCGGCCGAAGGCATCCAGCCGCGCATATCCGTAGTGGACCCGGTGAGTCTTGTTGGCCTCGGGGTCATAATAGGTGCTTCGGTTGACGGCGTTATAGAGCTCCCGCTTGTCGGTCCATCGGGCCAGTTCCTGTTCGATTTCCGCGCGGTCATCGAAGTCGTTATTCATGTTGATAACGCGCTCCACAAACCGGTCCAGCCGGGGGTTGTCGCCTTTTGGATCACGCTCGGTCTGTTGCATGGCTTTTGTCAGTTCGGCCATGAAACCGACCATGTCGGCCATGGCCGGGCCGCCATCAATGCGTAGTGCGCGGCCCTCAAAGTTGACCTGGCCCGTATGACAGGCGGCACAGGTGTAACCAATGTAGTCCCGACCCTTATAGGTCTCCTTGACGAAACCCACCGGCAGAGCATGGGGATTGAACAGGGTTTCGTGTTGCGGCAGATACCGCAGCCGGTCGATATTCTCATCACAGATGAACAATGCCGCCTCGATACCGTTCTTTGCACATTCAACTTTTTTGGTGCCGTCGATTTCGGCCTGCTCAAGGGCCAGGAAAAAATCATAGGGCATGAATGCCGAGCCCTGGGTCGTGTTATAGAACCACAGACTGTCTTCGGGCTCCCAGCCCTGGTCCAGATACTCGGGTGTTGTGTATGTGTCGCCAAACCCGCTGTCGGCAATGCCGACGGCACCACGATCAGCGGCATCATCCGCGAACTGATAGATCTTGGTGATGGCTATACCGGCAAAGGGCAAAAATACGACGGCAATCAGACTGCTGACCACAAACCACTTGGGTAATCGACCGATGAAGAGGGCAATCCTGAACAGAATTCGGCCAATCACATCATGCTCCCTTGCCCGGCTGGGCTATTAATATTGCGTCCGTAACACTGCACCAAAGCGTTGCAACCAGTGCCTGAGTAAATTTACAGTCTTTAAATCAACGACATTTCATCCCGGTAATAGTATAGGTCTCCGCGAAACGATAAGGCAATTATTATATTCTATCTACAAGTGTATCTTCAAGCTTACTGATACAATGCCATTCCGGCCTACGTCTTTAATCTTTCAAGTTGTTCCGTTCTCGCGAGACTCCAGCTGATGCAGCAGCAGCGCGGATGTAACATTTCAAGCCATTGAAACTACGCGCCTATTCCTCGGAATGTAGACATTTGCCGACATATAACCACGGTTCCACCTCCTCAATGTCTACATTTTTTTTTAAATCAATAACTTATGGCACCATATTTTCCATAATCTGGTAGACATGTGATCACTATGGTAACGGTGTTCCAGGTAAGCAGGCTCGCCCGTTTGACGGCTCGGCGCATATAAGACATAGCTGGATCGCAATGATCGACGACGACAACATCCCGGACGGAATCGGCCCCCACGAGGGCCGGGAACTGGCACTCATGCTGGCGGGCGAAAAACCGCTGGCCATGTTCTCGGACGTGATCCCGGCATCCTTCAATCTGCCGGAACAAGACTTCGCGCCCCACGTGGAAAGCGGACGACTGATCAAACACGAAGTGGTGTTTCGGTCGGCTGGCACAACAAGGCATGATATGCGTTTCCTTTACTATGCACTACCCGGCGAGACGTGGCGTATCGATCGGATGGCGGAGATCAACCGCTCCATTCACGAGCAGGGCCAGAAAACAACCTGCGAACTGGAATCTGAAATCGGCCAACTTCTGGGGTATAGCGACGCGGATATCCTAGCGTTTGCGGATCGGATTTTTGCGTGGAAGAACGATAAATTCATCCCGGATCAATAGCATATTATAGGAATAATGTCAATCTCTTTCTTGTCAGGATATATTGGTGTAAGGCATTGCGCCGCCGCTTTAGCTTGTGCAGGAAAAATAAGACAACTAGTGAAACATACTTTCAACTTATAGTGTGCAATGCATGAATGGGCTGCGATATACGCTATGAAATACACGTTTGGAACACAATCCGCATCACTCTGAATTCGGGAGATATTGTTGGTTAGTAATACTTTCGAGGGCGAGAAGTTTTCCACTATGGAACTGTTCTCTGTTCCATCATGGCACCACGAGTATTATGGCTGTCTGGCAAGAGCCTACTTACCAATACCTGGGCTCGAAAGTTGGGCAAAGGAGTTTCTCGCTTACTGTTCCAGCCTTGATGACTTTGGCAAGGGTAATGGTTTGTCAAAGATCGGTTGGTTTCAGTCAGATAACTTCCCCATATTTCTTGAAGCTGGCGTTGAAATCACCAGAGGAGTCGATGGAAAAATCGTACCAATGATGTGTCCGTCGTCATATAAATTGGAACACTCAACGGCGTGATCTAAGAGAGGATCTGGCTCATCTGGTTCAAGATATTAAGCGGCGTATTTGCGGTATTGCAAGCGCCGGGTCTCCATGGTTTTCCGTTTGATCCTTTCTCGT
>JAJFID010000278.1 GCA_021775325.1 Rhodospirillales bacterium | reverse complement strand
TGATGAAATCGACAAGATCACTGCCCGGTCTGAAAAAGTAGGTACGGACGTCAGCCGCGAAGGCGTACAGCGTGACCTGCTGCCATTGATCGAGGGCACCACAGTGTCCACCAAGTACGGGCCGGTGAAAACAGACCACATCCTGTTTATTGCCTCTGGCGCGTTCCATGTCGCCAAGCCGTCCGATATGTTGCCGGAACTACAGGGTCGACTGCCTATTCGGGTCGAGCTAAATGCCCTGACGAAAGACGATTTTGTACGCATCCTGACCGAACCGGAAGCCAGCCTGATCAAACAGTATGTGGCGCTCATGGGTGTTGAGGATGTTGTGCTGGATTTTGAGGACGATGCCATCGAGGAAATCGCCTCTCTATCCGCCGAGATTAACCATGGTGTGGAAAACATTGGCGCCCGCCGGCTGCACACCGTTTTAGAAAAGCTGCTGGAAGAGATCAGTTTCACAGCCAGCGAAAAAAGCGGCGAGACAATCACAATTGACGTTGAGTATGTGCGCAGGACCGTCACCGATCTGGCCCAGAACGCCGATCTGTCGCGGTTTATCCTGTAGTCATTGCAGAGCATAATGATTAGTACGTAGGGCCGCCTTTGCTGCCCAGTTTTTTTGTGCCGAGACGGCCGCGGATTTCTGCCATTACCCATTCAATAGTGTCGTCGTCAAGCTCTGAAACCGTTTCTGACAGCAGGTTTGCCAGCTCTGTGGCTTTTGGACTCAGGCCCGACGTATCGACCACAATGCGCGGGTGCGACAATACAGCCAGGCGTTTCAGTTCTTCTGATTCATCCCAGATCAGGCCAAAATAGCCGCAGATCTGCATGATCATTCCGGGGGCGGGACGACCCCTGTGACCATGCTCGAGCGCCGACAGATAGGCGCTGGATACGCCCAGGTCTTCAGCCATCTGTTTGAGCCGCACACCCTTTTTGGCCCGCAGCTCTCTGACGCGTTTGCCAAAGGGTGTCATCTTTTCCTCTTCAACAAGACATAAAGCGCACCTTCGCCGCCATCCCTTGGCGTTGCATGGTTAAAACCCAGAATCATGGACCGCAAAGGCGCGTCATTCAACCACTGTGGCACAGCCCGACGCAGCACGCCAATCTCGCCTGAATGTAAGCGCATTCCCTTGCCTGTAATAACCAACACGCAGCGATCTCCTCGTGCATAAGAACGATTGATGAAAGACACAAGATCACGCTTTGCTGTTTCTTGGGTGCTGCCGTGCAAGTCCAATCGGGCATCTATGTTCATGCGGCCCTTATTTAAGCGCTTTCCGGTACGCTTATCCAGTCCGGGCGCGCGGCCGTGAGCCAATTCTGGCACCTGCGATGATGCGTTTAGGTTTAAGGTGTTTTCAATGCGCTTATTTGGCGCTCGCACGTGGGGCTCTGTGCTTTTTATCTGCCGGTTCGGCAATCTAGTTTCTTGTTGGCGTTGACTCGGCACCAGTGGCCTGACTGTCTTGGTCACGTGTTTCCATAAATGCTCGTCTTCGGTTGAAAGCGGTCGGGCTCCGATCCGGGGCGTTTTTCTGTCCGTGGCCATGCTCATGTGCCCCCGACGATCATGATCATGAGGTTTTGCGGACCGTGGGCTCCCATCAGCAGGGTCTGCTCGATATCCGCCGTTCGGGATGGCCCGGTAATCATGTTTACCATGCGCGGCATAGCCAGATTACCCTGACGCTGCCGCAAAGCAATCCAGGCATCCTCGTAACTGCCGTGTATGCAGCTTTCGGGTAACAGAACCATGTGGAGCAGGGGCACAAACCCGTACATGGCTGGGTTTTCCGGCGATGACGCCATCACCAGCGTGCCGGTCTCCGCCACACCGGATGCTGCCGCGCTCAGGGAGGCCGTGTCAGTGGCCTCGACACCGCCATTTTCAATCTCCAGGCCGGGCTCCTGATTCCACCGCACGTTCTCGAAGATTCCGTCGGCAGATACACGAACGTTGAGCGGCAGGTTTTTGGCACGCAAATAGGCCACAACTGTGACCGGCACCTGCTCAATTGAAATGAGCTCGTGAACATCGGCTCCAGCCAGCATGGCTTCACGGACAAAGCGTTCGGTTTGTTCCGGCTTTGTCTCGTCCGTGCCACGACGGGGAATTGGGCCAGCAATATGGAGGGAGATCCTGCTGTCCGCATCCGCGGAGCCAGCATCTTTGCGATCGATGACGCGCTCGAGTTTGGCCAGTATATGGGTGCGCGCGTCGGTCACAGATAGCGGCTCCGGCTATTTTTCCATTGTGCCATGAACGTTCCTCCCTGAGGTGCTGGCAGATCTCTTTTTGACATCCAGCCGCCAGCCAAAGGCAGGCGTGAGAGTTTGCCGCGATGTCCGCCCATGATGTTCAGTGCCCGCGCAACACAGTTGCTCAGCACCCGGTACAACCGTGGATGTCGCGCCAAATACGACCATAACCCAAGGCCATATCGGGACGAGGCGGATTGCAGGTTTTTCTCAACCTGACGAACCCGCCAGCTCCGCAACATGCGCGGCAGGGGAATGTGCATGGGACACACCGTCTCGCACTTGCCGCACAACGTCGACGCGTTTGGCAAGTGGTGCGCGTCCTCAATGCCAACAAGGGCAGGCGTCAGCACGGAACCCATGGGACCGGGATAGACCCAGCCGTAAGCATGGCCGCCAACGGTGGAGTACACCGGGCAATGGTTAATACAGGAGCCACACCGAATACACCGCAGGATATCCTGAAATTCGGTGCCCAGCAGGTCGCTACGACCATTATCAAGCAGCAGCACATGGAATTCTTCCGGACCATCCAGATCGTCCGTACGCTTAGGGCCGGTGGCGAAAGTTGTATAGACCGACATTTCCTGTCCGGTCGCCGATCGTGCCAGCACCCGCAAGATGGTCGATGCGTCCTCCAGTGTGGGCACAATCTTCTCGATGCTGGCGAGAGCGATATGAACGCGCGGCAGCCCCATGGTCAGGTCAGCATTGCCCTCATTTGTGACAATGGCAATTGATCCGGTCTCGGCCACCAGCATGTTTGCGCCTGTGAGACCGACATCCGCATTCAGAAACTTCTGGCGTAATTCTGCGCGGGCCTCGTCCAGCATGACCCTGGGGTCCGTCAGGGTCCTGTCCGGGTCGCGGCCCGTGTGTTTTTCCACAAAGGTTTCGGCGACCTGCTCCTTTGACAGGTGTATGGCCGGCGCGATGATGTGGCTGGGTGGCTCTTGGCGAAGCTGGATAATGTATTCGCCCAGGTCCGTTTCCACGGGCTCAATGTCATGGTCGGCCAGATAATCGTTGATGGCAATTTCTTCACCAATCATGGACTTGCTCTTGGTCACAGTGCGCGCGTTCGCGGCCCTGCATATGCTCAGGATGGTCGTGCGCGCCTCCTGGTCATCCCGGCACCAGTGTACATGGCCGCCACTTTCGTGGACCCGCGATTCAAATCGCTTCAGATATGTATCGAGGTTCGCGAGAACGTGATCCTTGATATCGCGGGCGGCATCACGCAACTCATCGAACTCGTCCAGGCGGGCAATGGCGTTGGCGCGCTTGACTGGAAACCCATCCGAAAATTTGTCCAGCACGCCTTGCAGGCGTTCATCGGCGAGCGCCTCACGGGCATTGGCGGGAAAATGTCTGGCACTCGATTTCATGGGCGCTTACCGACAGCCGAAACAGCAGAAGTTTGTGCATCGTGTGAGCCGCAGATGGATGCCGACTGATCCGCCATGCCTGCGACAACCTCCGCCACGTGCCATACATTTGTCGATTTCCCCTGCCGGGACAGCCGGCCTGCAATATTCATGAGGCACCCGAGATCGCCGCCCAGGATGACATCGGCACCACCATCGCTCACCTCGGCAATCTTGCGGTCCACCATGGCCGTTGATATATCAGGGTACTTCACACAAAAAAGCCCGCCGAACCCACAACAGGACTCGGCCAGATCAGATTCTTCGATCTTGGTACCGTCTACTCCGGCCAGCAATGACCGCGGCTGATCCTTGATGCCAAGTTCGCGCAGGCCGGAACAGGAATCGTGATAACTGATGACCTTGTCAAACGTGATGCCAACGGGCCGAAACTTCATAACATCCACAAGAAAGGATGTGAGCTCCCAGCTTCGGACGGACAAATCCTCGGCGCGCGCGCGCCACGCGGCATCATCCGCAAACAGGTCCGGGTAGTGCTTTATGATCATACCGGCGCACGACCCGGACGGTACCACCACATAATCGTAGCCCTGAAGCGCCTCGATAACCTGCTCGGCGATACCGCGGGCGCTCTTCTCGTCACCCGCATTGTAGCCGGGCTGACCACAACAGGTTTGTGTTTCAGGAACGAAGACCTGGCAGCCTGCGCGCTCAAGCAGTGAAACGGCGGCAAAGCCGATGCTTGGGCGCATGACGTCAACCAGACACGTCACGAACAAGGCAACGGATGGTGATTGTGGCACCTGATCAGGCTGTTTCATTCTTGTCCACCCATCCGAAAATTATGAATTCTAGTTAATCAGCAGTTCGTCCGTTACAGCGTCTCTGGTGCGCGGCAGAAACAGATAGTACGAGCCGGTTTCCTTCATGACGCCGGCGGCGGCGGCGGCCTCACGCCCGAACCCCCAGAACAGATCGCCGCGCACAGGGCCCTTTATGGCACTGCCCGTATCCTGGGGAAGCACCATGCGACGCAAGGGCGTTTCATGGCTGGGGTCGCGTGGATC
>JAJFID010000277.1 GCA_021775325.1 Rhodospirillales bacterium | reverse complement strand
CGCACACAGCCCAGCAGCCAGAGGTTCTGGACGTTGCTGCCATGAACCCCAAGAACAAGAGGAGCGCATAACCCATGTCTGAGGAAGCGCAAACCATCGATTCCCTGGAAGACCTTGGCGAAGCCACGGGCGTTGCTCCGGTCGAAGAAGTGGTCTCAACTACACCGACTGAGCCTGTTATCGACGAACATGGCCGTTCCTACGCCACCGGCAAACGCAAGAACGCTATTGCCCGTGTCTGGATCAAGCCTGGCCCCGGCATCGTTACAGTCAATGGCCGTGAAATGAATACGTATTTCGCCCGCCCGGTTCTGCAGATGCTGATCAATCAGCCATTTGAAGTGTCAGACCGCAAGGGCCAGTACGATGTGTTCTGCACAGTTACGGGCGGCGGTCTTTCAGGACAGGCCGGCGCAGTACGCCACGGCATTTCCAAAGCCCTGACCCTGTTCGAGCCGGGCCTGCGTCCGGTACTCAAAAAGGGTGGTTTCCTGACCCGCGATTCCCGCGTTGTGGAACGCAAAAAATACGGTCGGAAAAAGGCCCGTCGGAGCTTCCAGTTCTCCAAGCGTTAATCTGGATAGTTCCCGAACCAAACATCAAGAAGGACCTGCCATCTGGCAGGTCTTTTTTTGTCCGGTAGGTGATGCAATGACACACGGCTTTGGAAGCTTTAGGATACCCACTCGTTACAATAACGAAACAGGTTCAGAGGCGGCCGATGAGGCATGATAGGCACAAAACCACCAGTATGCTTAAATCAGAGGAGTTCGCCTGGATCGTTGGGGCTGCCCTTGTTTTGGGATTCTCTCTAGTCGCTTACACTTACGTGGGTTGGCTCGGCATTGGCGGCGTCGGCATATTTGGGCTGTACCTTACACAACGTATGGAACTGCACGGTGACGCCGCCGATGTGACATTCGACCACCATATCGTTTCTTCCCGTATTCTGGCGCAACAACAAAAGGCCCGGGACAACATGTCACCGGAGGAAAAGGCCGCCGTAACGGCTAAAGAAAACAACCGGAAACGTACACGCTATCTGATGAATACCATGTGGGTCGCCATTACGGCGCTGGGGTTTTCGATGTTCGCAAGCAACCAGTAGTGTCACCAACGTTGTGTCGAGTGGGCTGCGGCCTGAATGTCATTGCCAACGTGGCCCTATGCCGTACCGCCGCAACATTTCTTGAACTTTTTGCCGGAGCCACAGGGGCAGGGGTCATTGCGGCCTACCTTGTCCACAATACGCTGCTCCATTTTCGGGTTCATTTCGCAATCTGCAAAAACCCACCGACCGTCCTCACGCGTGAATTCGGCCCGTTCATGATGGGCGACGGCATCACTGCCGGAACGATAGCGTGCAACAAACTCAACGGTCCCGGTTTCGTCATTTTCACCGCCCGCCACAACACTTCTGATTTCCAGGCCAAGCCACCTTGTATCGCCGGACGATGCATTGAACTCCTCCACGTCGAAATCCGCACGTTGCGCAGTGGATAGCGTCGCCGACAGGTACGCACCATTCCCCAAAGCAAATGCAGAGTAACGGGACTTCATCAGGGCAAGAGCCGTCGGTACGGGCAAGCCGTTATGGTAGGGAACGCAACAGTCATCGGACGATTTACCCGATCCACAGGGACAATTACTCATATGGACATTTTCCTCTTTCCAAACAGGATCAGCACACCATAGTTTAGCGCTCTACTGGACCAAGCGGGAAGTGAGAGCAAGCATATATGTCACCGGAAAATCGACTTAATCGAATAACCACTGATGCAATGTGTGTCGGGTGCGGAATGTGCCAGAGCATCGCCGGTCCGGACAAGGTTCGGGTTCCTCTGACGACGACCGGATACGAACGGCCAATTGCGCAAGCGTCGCTCGACCACGAAACCGTCGACAGAATCTACGCTGTATGCCCGGGTGTTCGTGTCAACGGCCTGCCTGGGCGGGAAATTGACGCAGAAACTACGATTGATCATGTGTGGGGACCACTCAAACGAACTATTCGTTCGTGGGCGGGTGATCCGGCCGTCCGGCATCTGGGGGCCACAGGTGGCGTGCTAACTGCATTGGCGATTTACCTGCTGGAATCAAGACGCGTCGATTTCATTCTTCACGCCAGGGAGTCGAAATCCAATCCGTTGGGAGGTGAACAACATCTGAGTTTTACGCGCGAAGACGTGCTGACTGGTTCGGGTTCGCGATATGGCCCAACGGCGGTCCTGATTGATATTGCGGATGTTCTGGACAGGAACCAGCCATTTGCGTTCATCGGCAAACCCTGTGACATAAGCGCCTTGCGTAATCTCGCCCGGGTTGACCTAAGGGTCGACGATTTATGCCAATATATGCTGACACCCGTATGTGGCGGCTACAAAGAACCCAGAGCCATGCTGAAAACGTTGACCCAGGATATGGGCATCACGGGCGGGGTCGAAGAACTGGCCGCTTTTCGCTATCGGGGCAATGGATGTCCGGGGCCAACCAGGGCCGAAACCAAAGACGGCAAAGTCACGGAAATCACCTACCTTGATTTATGGGGCGCCAGTTCTGCGGACTGGAGTCTGCCATTCCGCTGCAAAGTCTGTCCCGATGGTATCGGCGAGTCCGCAGACATCGCCGCGGCAGATACCTGGCCCGGAGGCTCACCCAGCGCGGAGATGGTGGAGCCCGGTGCCGATGACGGGACCAATGCCATCATGGCCCGCACCAATCGTGGTCTGGAACTCATGGAAGCCGCCATCGCAGATGGTGCACTCGCCTACGAATGCGACGTTACACCACGGGATATGGACACCTACCAGACGCATCAGGTCAACAAGAAGCATGGCGTGTGGGCACGATATGTTGGTCTGAAAAACGCTGGTCAGTTGTATCCGGAGACCGATGGGTTGCGCATAGCCGACCTTGCCCGGGAACAGTCGCTCACGTTCAACCTTGCACAGGCACGTGGTGCCCGCGAGCGAGCCCGTCAGGGGCGGGCGTCAGAGCAATCTCCGGTAGAGGGTAAACTCCAATGAAGGTTTCGATCTTTCAACCTGATGCGCGGCCTTCGGATTCGCACGAGCGTTTGTCCAGGCTGGCGACACAACTGGAAGGGGCCGCAGGGCAACAGCCTGACCTTGTTCTGTGCCCGGAACTGTTTGCATCCGGTTATGGTGCCGCTGATCTGGTTACAGCACACACCGAAACCGCTTTGGGAGCTTTTTTCGGGGCTGTCGCCGAAATTGCCAGACATTATTCTGTCTCCATTGTCTATGGTTATCCTGAACAGGGCGAAGATGGTCAGCGCTACAACTCTGTTCTCTGTGTATCCAAATCCGGCGAGTGTCTCGCTAACCATCGCAAGCGGGCGATGCCAACACCTTACGAGCAGGACCTGTTCGCCACCAGCGACAAGCCCTGTGTGTTTGAGTTGGACAATGGCCGCAAGGCCGCCTTGCTGATCTGTTACGAGGTTGAATTCCCCGAGGCCGTCCGCGCTGCGGCTGTCGCCGGTGCCGAGATTGTCATTGTGCCAACCGCGTTGGCGAGCGCATGGGGGGTGGTGGCTCGTCAGGTCGTGCCCACCCGGGCTTTTGAAAACGGCGTTTTTCTCATGTATGGCAACTATGCCGGTGAAGAAGGTGATACGACTTATCTGGGTGAGAGCGTCATTGTCTCGCCTATGGGCGTTGATCTGGCCAGGGCTGGCACTGAAGAAACCCTCATCACAGCGTCACTGGATTTCAGTATGATTGAACCCACGCGTGTGCGTCTGCCCTATCTGGAAAACTATCAGCGTTTTCAGTGATAGTGTTGCAAGTGGCACTCATCAATGGGTGAAAACTGGTTCTTCACAGGTACCAAATTATGGGTAATACAGAACCCATAATGTTAAATGGGTGAGTCTGTATAAGGAGGGAATGGCATCTCATGGATGATAACAAGGAAACCATAATAACGTCCTGTCCGCGGGATTGTTACGATGGCTGCGGCATCAAGGTAATCCGTGAGGATGGCAAGATTTCGCTGGTTACCGGGAACCCGGATCATCCTTCCACCAGGGGCCCATTGTGTGGCAAATGTGGTGCCGCCTATAATGGTGCCTGGCGAGATGAAAATGAGCGCCTGCTTTACCCGTTACGTCGAACCGGTGCCAAAGGCGCGGGGCAATTTGAACGAGTTTCATGGGATCAGGCACTTGGCGACATTGCTGGTCGACTGACGGAGGTATCCGACCAGCACGGTGCCAACAGTATCTTTAACACCCACTATACCGGTACCTGTTCAGCCATCGCCGGAGATTTTCCTTCGCGGTTCTTCGAGCGCCTGGGTGCCACGGAAGTTAATCCGGACACGGTCTGTAACAACGCTGGTCATGTGGCCTGGAATTATGTTTTCGGCGATTCCTGCAACGGGTTTGATCCGCGCACGGCAAAGGACAGCAACTGCATCGTAGTGTGGGGTGCCAACCCGTCACACAGCGCGCCTCATGTGCACAAACACTGGTTAAAGGCTCATGGTGCCAAAGTCATCGTTATCGACCCCGTGCGCCATGAAACGGCTATGGCTGCAGACCTGCATCTTCAGCTCCGTCCCGGCTCGGACGCTGCACTTGCATTTTCCATGCTTCACATCATGCAGCGCGACGGCTTACTGGATCATGATTATATCGAAAACCATGTGCTGGGATATGACGACGTATCGGACGTCATCAAAGAATGCTCACCCCAATGGGGCGAAGAGAATACGGGCGTATCCGCAATGCTCATCGAACAGGCAGCGTGGAGTTATGCCAACGGACCTTCGGTCCTGTGGATGGGACAGGGTGTACAACGGCAACCTACGGGCGGTAACATTGCGCGGGCGTTGGCGATGTTGCCGGCATTCACAGGCAATATCGGCAAGGCCGGAACAGGCGCTTATTATCTCAACCGAACCGTTGCCATGGGCGGTCGCCGGGGAACTTCACCGGCGTACGAGCCTGAAGACGGACATTCTGACGGGCCACCATCCGTCAGCCAGATGGATATCCCTGATCTGCTGCAGGACAGCGACCGTGTTCGCGCTTACATGTCGTGGAACTGTAACCCGGTTGCGTCGAACCCAAATCAGGCTTTGATGCGGAAGGGACTCGAGCGCGAAGACCTGTTTACCGTGGTGGTGGACTGTTTTGCCACAGATACGGCAGATTACGCGGATTATGTGTTGCCTGCTGCAAGTTTCCTCGAATTTGATGATGTAAACGTATCTTACTTTCAGTTGATGGTTACGCCCCAGGTTAAGTGCCAGGACCCTATGGGGGAATCCTTGCCGAACCAGGAAGTATTTCGCCGCCTGGCAAAGGCGATGGGCTACACAGAACCGGAACTTTATGAAACAGATACAGCGATCATTAAAGAAACGATCAACGAGTCCGGCATAACCATGAACTGGGAAGAACTGAAGCAGGTTGGATTCAGTTATGTCAGTGAAGCGCCTCTCGTTCCTTGGGCTGATTGCGCGTTTGCCACACCCAGCGGCAAAATTGAAATTGCCAGTACCAGAGCGGAAGCTGATGGACTGCCTCTGGTTCCGTTTGCCCAACCGGACCCGTTACCTTCAGATGGCACATTCCGTTTGCTGTCTCCCGCCGATAAACACCTGATGAATTCCAGTTATGGCAATGATGAACGGGTGCTCAAGCTTATGGGACCAGCGACCGTTCTTGTACATCCGGACGACGCACGCGGACTGGGTATCAACAGTGGCAACATGGTCCGTCTCTCTAATGAGACCGGGCAGATTGCCCTGAGCGCCACAATATCCGATGCCGTTCTTCCACGCACATTGCTCAGCAGCAAAAGCCGATGGGCTAAATGTGAGGAAAGCAACGTTAACATCAACGTCGTGCATCAGGCCCGGAAAACCGACATGGGTGAAAGTACGTCTGTTCATGGTACGGAAGTCCGCCTCGAACTCATCTGAACGGACTAATCCACAAAATTCGTGTTCGTTACAGACGTGCGCCATGATTTGCGTTATATGATCCCGCTTGTAGATTACGAGGAGATCCGAAATGGCGGCAAAAGTGTTCATTGACGGCGAAGCTGGTACCACCGGCCTGCAGATAAGCAGTCGCCTTGATGCGCGGACTGACGTCGAACTCCTGCATCTCGACGGAAACGAAAGAAAGGACCCGGAAAGCCGTCGCCTTATGCTCAACGCGGCAGACCTCGTGATACTGTGTCTGCCCGACGATGCGGCGCGTGAAGCCATCCGCCTGATCGACAACACCACTACCAAAGTGATCGATGCCAGTACGGCCCATCGAACGGCACCGGACTGGGTGTATGGCATGCCCGAATATGCGGCGGACCAAAACGCACTGATCGCTGCCGCTACACGTGTCACAAATCCCGGATGTTATGCCAATGCCTCAATCGCCATTCTTCATCCATTGGTGGAGCAGGGTGTTATTCCGGCTGACTGGCCCGTCACCATTAACGCTGTTTCCGGATATTCCGGTGGTGGCAAGGGGCTCATTAACGCGTTTGAAGACGAGGCGTCGTCAGAATTCACCCCAGAAGCCTTTCGCGTCTATGGCCTGGGGCTTGATCACAAGCACGTACCCGAAATTCAGCGCTGGAGCGGATTGAGCCAACGGCCTTTGTTCGTGCCCAGCGTAGGACGGTTTCGACAGGGCATGATTGTTCAGATTCCGTTGCAATTGAATGCATTGCCGGGTTCCCCGTCCATTGCATCCCTGCATAAAGCGTTATCAATGCATTACGCAGACCGCCAGTTTGTTCGTGTTGCCGCGCTGGAAGACTCTGGTGAGATAACCACACTCGAACCTGAAATATTAAATGAAACCAATGAATTACGACTTCATGTATTCGGCAACAATGAGCACGGGCAGGCCGTAATCATGGGTGTGCTCGACAATCTGGGCAAAGGGGCGTCTGGTCAAGCCGTGCAAAACATGAACCTTATGCTTGGGTTACCCGAAGAAACCGGATTGGATTGGGCGGCATAGGTTATCACGTGGATACTCTTTTTTTTTACCTGTCCAAGGTCTCACGGTTTTTCATTGATCCCGGTAATGTGCTGCTGTTTCTGTTGTTCGCCGGAACATTGTTGTTGTGGTTGAATCGATTGAGAGCAGCGAAGTGGCTGATGGGCCTCGCCTGTGTGCTGGCGTTGTTTGCCATAACGGTCCCTGTTGGTGCTTACACCAATACGTTTCTGGAAAACCGATTCCCCAGTAACCCGCCATTACCCGATTATGTGGATGGCATCATCGTACTGGGTGGCGTTATCGGTGCCAGAGTTACGCAGGCACGCGGAGAAACATCTGTTTCTGGATCCGTTGAACGCCTGATCGCATTCTCAGATTTGGCACGCCGATTTCCTGATGCAAAACTGGTTTTTACCGGCGGTTCAGGCTCGCTGGTTAATCAGGACCTCAAGGAAGCTGATGCAGTAGCCCCGATTCTCGAAAAACTGGGGATGGATTCGAGAAATGTGGTTTTCGAAAACCAGAGTCGCAACACCTACGAGAACGCCATTTACTCCCGCGATCTGCTAACACCCAGCAGTGAAGAAACCTGGATACTGGTAACGTCAGCCGTCCATATGCCACGCGCTGTTGGTGTGTTCAGGGCCGCCCGTTGGCCCGGAATTATCCCCTATCCTGTTGATTTTAATACAGTTGGCGACGTACCCTTTACGCCACCCCTCAATCTTCTAAGTGGTCTCAGTGGGATACGACGAACAATTTTTGAGGCTATTGGTTTGCTCGCTTACTATGTTAGCGGCAAGTCTGACACTCTGATCCCCTCACCATAACGCACACGATAGCCGGTTTGTTTGCCGCAAACATGCATGTGTGGCAGAAGTTCAGTCCTGAATTGTATGTATCGGAAGCGCCCATGCCCCCTGTAAGACATGCGACATTGATTCTTGGCTCATTGGCACTAACCGCATTGTTAGCATTGCCTGCCGGCGCTCAGGATAGTGCAAGTGATGATTTTTCGACTTGGCTCCTGTCGCTGAAATCAGAAGCCATGGAGAGTGGATTAAATGGCGATGTCGTTAATCGTGCTCTCGACGGTGTTCAGCCCATTGAACGGGTTATCGAACTGGACCGACGGCAACCAGAGTTCAGCCTGACATTCTCAAAATATCTGTCAGGTGCCATCAGCGACAAACGGGTGGCACAAGGCAAAGAACTTCTCATTAAACATCGGGAACTGCTTTCATCTGTCTCACAAAAGTTTGGGGTTCAGCCCCGGTTCTTGATCGCATTCTGGGGCTTGGAGACAAATTTTGGTCAGTATTTCGGAGCCTTTCCACTCGTCGGCGCATTGGCGACATTGGCCCATGACAAACGTCGCGCCAAGTTTTTCCGGGCGCAACTGCTAGCAGCCCTGCAGATCATGAGTGAAGGTGATATTCCAGTGGATGTAAAAAGCTCGTGGGCAGGTGCCATGGGCAATTTCCAGTTTATTCCAACAACCTATCTGGATTCTGCCATCGATGGCGATGGGGATGGGCGTCGCGACTTATGGGGCAGCCTCGACGATGCATTTTCGTCGGCGGCCAATTATCTTTCGCGTTCAGGCTGGAACCCGGAACTGACGTGGGGTCGGGAAGTGCAACTTCCCAACGGGTTCGATTTTGCTTTGGCGGGACTGGACACCACGAAGTCACTGGCGGAATGGCAGACCCTCGGCGTTCGTCGAGCGGATGGCCAAAATCTGCCCGGCGTGGAAGTCAGTGGATCTATCATAGTGCCTTCCGGACATCGCGGACCGGCCTTCATGGTATACTCGAATTTTAATGCCATAATGACTTGGAATCGTTCGATATTTTACGCCATCGCAATCGGCCATTTATCTGATCGGATTATCGGAAAAGGCGGTCTGGTCACGCCCCCGCCAGTGGATGATAAACCCATGTCGCGTGCGCAATCGATGGAGTTGCAGTCGCTTCTCACCGCGCGCGGGTTTGATACCGGCGGCGCGGATGGTGTTGTTGGTCCCAAGACACGGCGGGCAATCCGGGCCTATCAGATATCAGAGGGCCTGCCGCCCGATTCCTATCCATCGCTCAACCTCCTGGAACGTATTCGGAACCAGTGATGGAAGATGGATTGTGACGGGCTTCCCATTGCCCGATATTTGTGAACACGCTATAAGGTCAGTACCACAACATAAAGGGTCTGGCATACGCGCCGGGTGCTATATTTATACTTTTCTGATGAGGGGCCATTAATGAAAGCTGTCGTGTTCGCCCGCATGATCGTGTTGGCTGCAGCGTGTATTGTGGTGACAGCTTGTGCAGAGTCTCAATTCCTGATTCACACGGCGAAAATTGTTAATCAGACAAATGACGCCGTCCCCTCACAGGGACGCTACAAGATCGGTAATCCCTATGAGATTAACGGAACCTGGTACTATCCCAAAGTCAATTATGAGTATGACGAAACCGGGATCGCATCTTGGTATGGACCAAACTTTCACGGCAAGTTGACCGCGAATGGCGAAACATATGACATGAATGCGCTGACGGCAGCGCACAGAACCTTGCCGTTACCCACATGGGTTGAAGTGACGAACCTGGAAAATGGACGTAAGCTCAATTTGCGTATCAATGATCGTGGCCCCTACGCCAAGGGGCGTATTATCGACATTTCCAGACAAGGCGCACAACTGCTTGGGTTCCAGACGAATGGAACGGCAAAGATTCGTGTAAGAGTGTTGGCTGAAGAAAGCCTGGCTCTGGTACGACAATTGACGGGAGAAGCGACGATTGCAGAGGTCGGCTCACCTATTACTGTTGAGAGTGTGCCAACGGAAGCCGTGGACACCGAGCCCTTGGCACCACCGGATGGCGCGGCAATCGTGGAAGCGTCGGCAAATCCGGTCGTGGTAACAGAGACAAGTGAGCCTCCGTCGAATGAAACGGTGTCCGAGCCCGTCACGTCACCAAGCGAGCCAGAAGTGCAGGTGGTGGAGGTCGTCGATACAGGTATTTTCATTCAAGCCGGTGCATTTTCCCAATATGAAAATGCGAATCGCGTTCAGGCGACGCTCACAACGATAGGCGAGGTGAATATTTCGCAAATTCTGGTCAATGATTTGGATTTGTACCGGGTTCGCCTCGGTCCCATATCAAACGTAACCGAAGCGGATATTCTACTTAGTCAGGTTATTGGCGCTGGATATCCCGACGCCCGAATCATTGTCGATTAGTACAAACAACATGAGCAACAAGCTTTCAGGATGGAACGTAGTCGGAATGATTATCTGCATACGTAGTTTTGTTATTATAACCGGGCTGGCAATGGCTGGCATGCTTACAGCATGGCCGTTACACGCCCTCGCAACAGAAACCATTGCCCGTGAAGCCGTCATCATTGACGCGACAACCGGCAGAGTGTTGTTCGAGAAAAATGCTCACATGCGGATGCCGCCTGCCTCCATGAGTAAACTCATGACTGTTTACATGGTGTTTAACCAGTTGCGGGATGGCAACCTGTCCCTGGAGGACACCTTCCGGGTCAGTGAAAATGCCTGGCGTAAAGGCGGTGCCAAGAGCGGTAGTTCCACCATGTTCCTTGACCCTAATTCGAGAGTCAGCGTGGAAGAACTGTTGATGGGAATCATCGTACAGTCCGGTAACGATGCGTGCATCGTCGTTGCCGAAGGTATCGCCGGCAGTGAAGCGGCGTTTGCGGAATCCATGACCACGATGGCCAGACAGATCGGAATGACCGGTAGCAATTTTGCCAATTCAACAGGCTGGCCAGACCCAGACCAATATATGACAGCAAGCGATCTGGCGCATCTTGCGCTGCGGACCATCAAGGAGTTCCCCGAGTATTACCACCTGTACGGTGTTACCGAGTATACCTATAACGGCATCCGCCAAACCAACCGTAACCCTTTGTTATACAAGGGGATTGGCGCTGACGGCCTGAAGACGGGGCACACATCGGAAGCCGGGTATGGTTTGACTGCCAGTGCCAAAAGAAATGGCCGCCGCATCGTTGTTGTGGTCAATGGCCTGACGAGCAAAAAGGAGCGTTCTTCGGAATCTGAACGGCTGATGGACTGGGCATTTCGAGAGTTCAATAACTATGCCTTGTTTGCACAGAATGATATTGTTTCCGACGCCGAAGTTTGGCTGGGCACCGCAGGTCGTGTGCCTCTTGTCATAGACCAGGACGTCGTTATCACGATGCCACGAAAATCCCGCAAGGGTATGAAGGTCGTGGTCAAATATGACGGGCCGGTCCCGGCTCCAATTGTTGCCGGAACACCGATTGCGCACCTGGAAATTACAGCGCCTGGTGAAGAAACCATTATCCTGCCACTGCTCGCGGGTGCCGACGTCGGTGCACTGGGGTTGGTTGGACGACTGGGCGCAGCCATAGACTTTCTGCTCTGGGGAGAATCGGGTAATCTCTGATAATCCATACCGGAGCGAATTACTGTGAACATCAGTGGCAAGTTCATAACCTTTGAAGGCGGCGAGGGTAGCGGCAAGTCAACGCAAGTGCTCCAACTCGCGCGGTGGCTTGAAGAGCAGGAAATTGAGGTGGTGACGACCCGTGAACCCGGCGGTGCGCCATCTGCCGAGATTGTTCGAAGTTTGCTGGTTGAAGGCGCCGTGGACCGCTGGCAACCCATCAGCGAGATTTTACTGCATAACGCAGCACGGGCCGAACACATTGCACATACCGTCGCTCCCGCAATTGCAGAAGGTAAGTGGGTAATCAGTGACCGCTATGCGGACTCCACCATGGCCTACCAGGGCTACGCCCACGGCTTCGACCGGGAGATTATCAGGCGCATTCACGAAGCCGCGACGGGTGGGTTAATGCCAGACCTGACGCTTATTCTGAATGTTTCCGTAGAATCAGGACTGGCACGCGCGGGCAAACGCTCCGGTGACGAGGATCGGTACGAACGCATGGGACCAGAGTTTCATGAACGGGTCCGAGCAGGATTTCTGGAGATCGCACGGCGTGATCCCAAACGATGCTGCATTATCGACGCTGAGGCAGAGCTTGAGACTGTATCGCGGTCTGTAATTGACGCGGCTTCGACGCACCTGAAAGGTGCCTTACCATGAGCGTACAAGACGAGACCGTGGATCAAGGGCCACCAGAGGCACGATGTAATGACTTTTTACTGGGTCATGACACCGCCGAGGAAGAGCTACAGACGACTTTCGAGTCAGGTCGCCTGCCGCATGCATGGCTGATCACGGGGCCGAAGGGTATAGGCAAGGCCAATCTGGCCTACCGATTTTCCCGGTTTGTGTTGAAACAGAGCAAACAGTCTGTTGAATCGCCATCCCCTGCCGAAGACGCCGGTTTATTCGGCGATCTACCGACTGTTTCGACGAATGAGAACCATTGTGGCGGGCTCTATGTCCCGGCTGATGATCCTGTTTTCAAGCGCATCGCGGCCAGCGGGCATACTGACCTGTTGGGAATTGAACGGGCTTGGGCGGATGACAAGAAAAAGCGACGCAAAACAGCCATCGCCGTCGACGACGTACGGCAGGTAAACTCATTTCTGCATTTGACGCCGGGTGAGGGTGGATGGCGCGTTGTCATTATCGATGCAGCCGATGAAATGAATGCGAGTTCGGCCAATGCACTGCTGAAAGTACTAGAAGAGCCGCCCGCCCGCGCTTTGTTGTTACTGGTATCGCATAGTCCCGGTCGCCTGCTGCCGACCATCCGTTCCAGATGCCGCCGGCTTTCACTGAATCCGTTGACCAATAATCACGTACGCGAACTACTGACCCGGTTCGCGCCGAGTTTAAACGGCGATGAACTGGAAACACTGGTCGGTCTGTCTGACGGCAGTATCGGACAGGCACTGGAATTGGTGGAAGAGGGGGGGCTCGCCGCTCATGAGGAACTTAGTGAGCTGCTGGGTGATCTGCCTGCACTGAATATGGAAAAAGTCCACAAGCTGGGTGACAGACTGGCTCGGAAAGACGCAGAACCCGCCTTTCATGCCACCCGGAATCTGCTGCACCGAATTCTGTCCCAAGTCATACGGCAGGCCGCAACCGGCGCGTCAGGAAGTCCGAACGGTGCCATCGATGCCAATAGCGACAAGATAAACACCCGACTCGCGTCACTTGCGGCGCTTGATCAGTGGCTGGAGGTATGGGAAAAGATCACGCGCCTGATGGAACGGGCCGATGGCGCAAATCTTGACCGTAAACAGGTTATCTTGAACGTTTTTCATATCCTGGGTCAGGCTGTCGCCCGATAACGCGACTGCCGCACAAAACCTGATACAATTTGATGCCCGCAACTAACGGACGCCCAATGGCCGAAACAAAGCGTTACTACGTAACAACGCCCATCTACTATGTGAATGATTCACCGCACATCGGTCATGCCTATACCACATTGGCGTGCGATGTACTGGCGCGCTTCAAACGACTAGACGGCTACAACGTACATTTTCTGACCGGTACGGACGAGCATGGCCAGAAGGTGGCAAAATCTGCCGCTGCCGCAGGCATGACTCCGCAAGCATTTACCGACAAAGTATCCCAGAACTTCCGCGATCTGGCGGACTTCATGGGTTACAGCCACGACGATTTTATTCGCACTACGGAAGACCGTCACACCAGAGCCTGTCAGGACATCTGGCAACGTCTTCTGGAACGGGATCAGGTTTACCTGGGGTCCTATGCGGGCTGGTATGCAGTCCGAGACGAGGCATTCTACGCTGAGGACGAACTCACCACCAATGCCGAAGGAAAGAAAGTTGGACCGTCCGGTGCCGAGGTTGAGTGGGTGGAAGAGCCCAGCTATTTTTTCCGACTTTCTGACTGGGGTGACCGGCTCATGGCATACTGGGAGGAAAATCCCGACAGTGTCTTGCCAAAATCCCGCATGAACGAGGTTAAAAGCTTTGTCAAAGGCGGTCTCGAAGACATATCCGTATCGCGCACCAGTTTTGATTGGGGTGTCCCCATTCCGAACGACGACGAACACATCATGTATGTGTGGCTGGATGCCCTAATCAACTATGTAACAGCCACGGGATATCCCGATCTGCAAAGTGACAGATACAAGACGTTCTGGCCCGCCGATTTGCACATGGTGGGCAAGGATATCCTGCGTTTTCATGCGGTTTTCTGGCCTGCTTTCCTGATGGCGGCAGATTTGGAGCCACCCCGGCGGGTGTATGCGCATGGCTGGTGGACAAACGAGGGCGAAAAGATTTCCAAATCAATAGGCAACGTCATTGACCCCATTGATCTGGTCAATCGTTACGGCCTTGACCAGGTACGGTATTTCCTGTTGCGCGAAGTACCATTTGGCAATGACGGCGACTTTTCCCACCGCGCCATGGTTGGTCGCGCCAACAGCGAGTTGGCAAATGATTTGGGCAATCTGGCTCAACGTGTTCTCTCCATGGTCGCCAAGAATTGTGACGGTCAGGTACCAGCTGTGGATATGAATGCATTTTCCGGTGATGATCAGGCGTTGATGGAGAGTGCATACAGCTTGTTGCCACAGGTTCGCGAGCACATGGATGTACAGACCTTCCATGAAGCACTGGAAGCCGTGTGGCGGGTCATCCGCGCCGCCAATGCCTATGTGGACCATCAGGCGCCGTGGAAACTGCGCAAGGAAGACCCCGTGCGTATGAATCAGGTGCTGTATACGTTGATTGAGTCCATTCGACAGATTGCGCTCGTCCTGCAACCCTACATGCCGGACAGCTGCGCCCGGATGCTGGATCAGCTTGCCATTCCGGTCGATCGTCGTACTTTTGAGTTTATGGATGCCGCGCACGCACTGGTATGTGGGACGCCGTTGCCCAGGCCGGAAGGGGTATTTCCACGCCTCAGTGATGAGGCCGAAGACGGAGGCGACGTTTAATGCTCGTTGACAGCCACTGTCATCTGGATTTTGACGACTTTACATTGGACTTTGACGACGTCCTGAGCCGCGCCGCTGATGCTGGTGTGGACACGATGGTTACGATCTGCACGCAGATTGCCAATTTCCCTCGTGTTCGTGCCATTGCTGAAGCGCACGAGAATATTTTCTGCTCCGTCGGCGTACACCCGCATTCGGCGGAGAAAGAACCACACGTGAGCGCACAGCAACTGGTAGGCCTGTCCAGCCATCCCAAGGTCGTTGGCATTGGCGAAACGGGACTCGACTTCTTTTATGACAAAAGCCCGCGTGATACCCAGGAAGCCCTGTTTCGCGCCCACATCGCCGCCAGTCGGGAAACTGGCCTGCCGGTCATTATTCACACCCGCGATGCCGATGCTGACACTATCCGCATTTTGGAAGAAGAGCATCGTCAGGCCTCATTCCCGGGCCTGATCCACTGCTTTACAGCGACCCGTGAACTGGCGGAGCGGGTACTGGCCCTGGGCCTGTACATATCGCTTTCCGGCATCCTGACATTCAAGAATGCAGAAGATATCCGTGACACGGTCAGATCAGTGGTTCCCCTGGACCGTATGCTTGTTGAGACGGATTCGCCCTATCTGGCACCCGTGCCCAATCGCGGGAAACGTAATGAGCCGGCGAACACGGCGCACACGGCGATGTATCTCGCAGATATGCTTGATATGGACCACGAGGCTTTCGCTCAGCAAACCACGGACAACTTCCATCGGTTATTCTGGCGGGTCGGTCGATATCAGGCCCTGCGTCAGGCGGCGCTGGCCAACCGGCAGTCGCCTACACATTCACCCACCGGGCAAATCTGATGCGTGTGACCATTCTTGGTTCCGGTGGCTCCACTGGGGTGCCAGGAGTGGGACTGGGATGGGGAAAGTGTGATCCCAATAACCCACGAAACCGACGCACCAGACCATCTATTCTGGTTGAGGAAGGCGATATCACTCTTCTGGTGGATACGTCGCCTGATCTGCGCGAACAGTTGTTGCGCCATGATGTAAGGCATCTGGATGGCACCCTGCTCAGTCATACCCATGCCGACCACGTACACGGCATTGATGACATCCGTGGCATTAACAGGGCCATGAAGGCTCCCATAGATCTCTACGCAAGCTCTGTGTCCCTGGACGATGTTTCGGCCCGGTTTGGCTACGTGCTGGAACCCATGCCGAACAAACCGGATGGATCGCCACCATCCTATTTCCGGCCCGTGCTGACACCGCACATCATTGTGCCCGGCGACACGTTTTCAATCGGCGGCGTTCCCATACAGGTCATGGATCAGGATCACGGATTTTCCAGAACGTTGGGGTTCCGGTTTGGCACAGTTGCATACAATACCGATGTGAAACATCTGCCCGAGGAATCTTTCGACGTCCTGGACGGAGTAGGGACATGGATTATCGGTGCGCCTATAACGTTCGAGCATCCGACGCATATCAATGTACCCACCGCGCTGGAATGGATCAAAAGAGTCAATCCGGACCGCGCCATAATTTCCCATCTCGGACTGGGCCTGGACTATGAAACACTTCGTAAAGATTTGCCCGATAGGGTAGAACCAGCCTACGATGGTATGGTTATCGATGTTGAATAATTTCCAGCCGAAAATATAACTCAAAGAACCATTTAATTTGTTTAAGTATCTGAAATAATAATATAATATAATATTTTCCATAATATACATTATGCGCATATCATATGCGATATGTTGCAGTTTGGTTCCTGAACCACTGCGTTAGCCCCTCTCAAAATTCCTGCTCAAATCGCGCGTTAGATCGCCGGGATGGCCGTCATGTCAAAGGCGATGTTCCCCCTCGAAATCAAATTGCCTGAAGACACAGTTGAGCTTTTGGCCGTTCATGGTGACGACCTGATTTCGGCTCTCGTTGAATTAGCTGCCCAATCCAAGTGCGCGCTGAAAATTCTCGTACCCATGCATGAAAACATTGCGCTCCGGATCGATAAGTTCGGTTTAGAGAATTGAATCCCCGAACCCGTCGGCAACGGAAACCGCCGTACCGGATTAACCGCATACTTGCCCTGCCCGGCTACGCAACTAACCGACTTTGGAGTCATCCAAATCGGGCTTCAGGTAAAAGAATTTACGATCCAGAGTACCTAACGTAAGGCTGATTTAACGTGATTCAAGTACTATCCGGGCCACATGACAAGCATAGGGATTCCACTGGAATGACAAGATCGTTTCTCCGTCTTGCGACGTTTGTAAGCCTGGCATTACTACTCATTGCCCTGCCGCCTTACACGGCGCGCAGTCAGGTGGCTTTAACAATCGTCCACAAGACAGATTTGAAGTTCGGCGAGTACGCGGCAAACCCCAATGCCACGGGCACCGTTGTCATGCCCCCGGATGCTGACGCGCCGACAACCACCGGAGGCCTTATACCCTTTGGCGGAACCATCAAGCGTGGAAAATTTCAACTGGTGGGTGAACCCAAGGCCTTTGTCATCGTCTCATTGCCAAGTTCGATCACCATCCGGAAAGGTACCTCGTCTAATTTTATGACAATCGATAACTTTACCATCAATCTTCCCAACCCCATAAAACTCAGTAACAAGGGTAAGAAGACAATCTTTATCGGCGGGACCCTGCATGTGGGCGCCAACCAGAAGCAGGGCAATTACAACGACGAAAACACCTTCACGATATTTGCCGACTATTTGTAGGCAAGCGTCTCATCAAGCCAGATTAACAAGCAGACCACTGGCGCACAGGGACGGGGAGCGTGTAAGCACCCTTCCCTTCAGTAAAC